>JAYSYG010000263.1:0-1763 GCA_043716685.1 Sphingobacteriaceae bacterium
CAAAATATTTCGAGTTATCGAAAAACATTTGCGTTACAATATACTCAGCACCGGCATCAACCTTCGCTTTAAGATATTTAAGATCGCTGGTTATGTTTGGCGCTTCAAAATGTTTTTCAGGATAACCGGCAATGCCAATACAAAAATTAGTGGGTGCTGCATTTTTCATTTCATCATCCAGGTAGTTGGCATGATTCATTTCTGCGATCTGCTTTACAAGATCAAGGCCATAAGGGTGGCCGCCCGGTTCAGGCACAAATGCCGGTTCAGTTTTAATGCTGTCGCCACGCAAAGCCAGTACATTATCAATGCCTAAAAACTGAAGATCAATGAGCGCGTTTTCTGTTTCTTCTTTCGTAAATCCGCCACAGATAATATGCGGGACAGCCTCTACATTGTATTTGTTCATGATAGCTGCACAGATCCCAACAGTGCCGGGACGTTTTCTGATACTTACTTTTTCAAGATAGCCCCCTTCGCGTTTTTTATAAATGTATTCTTCGCGGTGATATGTCACGTCAACAAAAGCAGGTTTAAATTCCATCAAAGGATCAATACCATCATAAATACTTTGAATGCTTTTTCCCTTTAATGGAGGAAGAATTTCTATCGAAAAAAGAGTTTTTTTACTTTGACTCAGTTTCTGGGTTAGTTTCATATGTTTATTTTATTTTTTTTTAAGGTCATATGGTATAGCCATCTTTCCCACTTGCCGGCTCAAATGTGTACCACACATTTGCCCTCTTCATTAGTGTTTAACTCAATTTTTTTTATTTTAGTGTTTGCTTTCGGTGAGCGCTAAAACAATTGGCAAACATGGCTATTTCATAAAATGCTAGTTGTTTATTTACTGTCTCTCGCAGACTATCGGAAGAATCGGTATGATTTATTAATTAACGGAAATAATATGTTTGATTTCTGGAACAGCGCGTTTGATTGTTTCTTCAATTCCAGATTT
Organism: Sphingobacteriaceae bacterium; assembly: GCA_043716685.1. Taxonomy (GTDB): domain Bacteria; phylum Bacteroidota; class Bacteroidia; order B-17B0; family Aurantibacillaceae; genus Aurantibacillus. Next base: position 959 of record JAYSYG010000263.1, read on the forward strand.
CATGGTCATGTGGCTCATGGTACAGGTCTTGCAGGCGCCTTTTAATTCAATCCTAAGTGTCTGGTCTGAAGTAATTTCAATAATTTCTACATTACCACCATCCGCTTCAAGGTAAGGGCGGATAGTATCTAATGCTTCTTCAACTTTACGGTACAACGCATCCATCTTTCTTAATTTAGGAGCAAAGATACAGGTTATGAAGAACTTAACAAAACAGTTAAAAAGACCCTATACACAAGGGAACGAGGAGCCAGAACCAAGAGAACCAAGAGCCAGGACAAAATAGAACCAAGTGCCAGGACAAAAATAGAACCAAGAGCCAAATATGAGATTTGTATAATGCCTAAAATTTGATGTACTTTGTTTTTAATGGAAGAAGACAACTTAATATTTGGAACCCGCGCCGTAATGGAGGCGCTGGAGGCAGGAAAAGACATTGAAAAAATATTTATACAAAAAGGTTTATCAAATGAGCTGTATCACCAGTTAAGGCAGGCATTAAGAGGGCAGGCGGTTCCTATCCAGATCGTACCTCCCGAAAAACTAAAACGCATTACCGACAAAAATCACCAAGGTGTAGTAGCCTATTTAACTGAGATAACGTATTATAGCGCAGAAGACCTTCTGGCAAATGTATTTGAGAAGGGAAGGATCCCACTTGTACTGGTTTTGGACAGAGTGACGGATGTGCGTAATTTTGGCGCTATAGCCAGGGGAGCAGAGTGTGCCGGAGTTGATTTTATTATTATTCCCAGCAGAGGCGCTGCACAAATAAATGGCGACGCGATTAAGACAAGTGCCGGGG
>JAYSYG010000264.1:0-5586 GCA_043716685.1 Sphingobacteriaceae bacterium
CCCGATCTAGTAAATAAATATCCATTTACCAGAAGCGAACTTTCATTCAACGTTGGTATTGGCTGTAACTTAAATGAGAAGTGGACACTCGGATTAAGACTTAGCCATTCTTTATTGCCGGTGAGGAGCGCTGTTCCTTTAGTCTCTAAAGAATCTTATAATCGTTTATTGGGCCTATCTGTAAGTCGGCAATTGAGAAAGAAGAAAGCTAACAATTCACAAGAGCAATAAGTATAGGAGAAAACATCTAAGCACAAGATTAAGGATTTCTTATTTTGATCTCAGATTTACTTTTAATTATTCTAATTATCAGGTTTTAGTTTTTGTCAAAGTTCGAACCAAATAGGTCATTGATAGTTGTCAATACCCGCCAATAACTAAAAAAAAAGCGCACTAAGTGCGCTTTTTTCGTCCGCGGAGACCGAGGGATTCGAACCCTCGATACGGTTACCCGTATACACGCTTTCCAAGCGGGCTCGTTCGACCACTCTGACAGGTCTCCGGTTAATTTAATTTAAGATCGACAAAAATACCTTTTATTTTCCTCTTCCTGCACCGCTTTTATAATATTTTTCTCTTTTTCGAGCTTCTAAATAAACTTTACATTCTTCTTCAAAAATTATTTTCCAGTGGCGAATTTTTTTTGTATTGATTACCTCCCAGTTATTATGTTTTATAAGCCTTTTTGTAATAAAAAAGGCTGTCTTTTCAAGACAGCCTTTTCGCGTAATTTTATTTATTTAGTGGTGCTCTTCAGCGCCCGCAGCGCGAGTGTCTCTTTGTTCAGCGCCATCTGAATTTGAAGCATCACCGCCATGGTGACCACTTTTTAATTTAGCCTGTTGCTCAACAAAAATAGGATCTACACGGGTAAAGTGTCCTGAAGAACCTGAATACGTACCCTCCGTTAAAATTATAAATATGGTATAAAACATAAAAGTAATATACGGTGCAAGTATTGCCCATTTAAAAAACTTTACTTCATGTTTTAAGTGCATAAACCATAAAACTATGGCAGCTGCTTTTGCAAGCGTTAACGTAATAAACAGGGTTTTAAGCCATAGGGTTCCGCTCCATCCTTTGCTTGGCGCAAGAAAACCAACTACCAATTCAAACACGGTGATTGCTAACATCACCCAGAATACTTTCCACAAAACACTACGGTTCTTTTTTCCCTCTTCTTCGCCGTGATTTGCCATCACTTCGTATTGCGGATAATTATCGTGAAACTCTGACATACTTTTTATCTTTTAATAGTGAACAATTTCTTTTTTAGCTTCTCAACTTATAACTTTTTAACCAATACTTTCTACTACAACAGGTAGAAGAACGTAAATACGAATACCCATACCAAATCTACAAAGTGCCAGTACAAGCCGACCTTTTCAACCATTTCGTAATGACCTCTTCGTTCGTAGGTTCCTTTTATAACATTAAGAAAAATAATTAAGTTAATAACTACCCCGCTGAATACGTGCGTTCCGTGGAATCCGGTTATAAAAAAGAAGTAATTGGCAAATTGCGGAACGCCATATTCGTTAACCGTCATGTTTGCACCGTGCCAGATCTGTTTCACATAAGCATTGGTTGCCGGATCCCAAACACTGCGTAAAGCACCATCGTGAGTACCTATAATAAAATGATACCACTCCCAGGCTTGTGAACCAACAAAGGCTGCACCGCCAATAATCGTCCAGAACATCCAGAGGATAACACCCTTTTTATCCATTCTGTGCCCTGCTTCTACAGCAAGAACCATTGTAACGGAAGACATGATGAGAATAAAAGTCATTAAACCTACATACGCTAAAGGAATATGCTGTTCAACAAACGGAAAGTGTGTAAATACATGTTCTGCTTTCGGCCACACCTCAGAGTATTTGTGACGGATGAACCCATATGATATTAATAAACCTCCAAAAGTTAAAGCATCGGATACAAGGAAAAACCACATGAAGATTTTCCCATAACTCAGGTTAAAAGGCGATCTGCCTCCGCCCCATGCTTCCTTTGAATCAATTTCTACTGAATGCGCCATAAAAAGTTAAATTTTCGTATGCAATATTAACGATAATTATATAAAAACAAAAACAAATATACCCATAACAAATCAAGAAAATGCCAATAGATAGCAGTTAGCTCAATACCAAGGCTATCGGACGAAGAATATTTTTTCAACAGCGATTTTGTTAATGAAACTGCAAGGGCAATAAGCCCGCCAATCATATGTGCAAGATGCACCGATGCAATTAAATACAAGAATGATCCGGAAGCATTTGCGAACTTGCCCACAAAATAAATGCCTTGCGCCGTTAATTGTTTCCATGCTTCTATTTGCGTAAAAAAGAATGCGATTCCAAGTGCAAGGGTCAAAAACAAACCTAAGCTGGTAAGCATATAATTGTCTTTTTTTATAGCGTGTTGTGCAAGCAGCATCGTTAAACTGCTGGTAACAATAATTGCCGTACTTAAAATAGCAATATCCGGAAGGTGAAAAACAAGCCAGTTGCCGTTGTCTGCACGCACTACATAGGCGCTCGTAAGTCCCGCAAAAAGCATCACCATGCTTACAATGCCTATATAAAGAAGGGGTTTGGCTGCTTTGCGTTCAGCGGCCTTAATTTCAGCTTTGTGGGGATTCGTTTTACCAGGTTTATTAAGTGTTTCCAAAATAAATAGTTTTAGGCTTTTGTCATTAGTGCTACCTGCACCAGCGGTAAATAAATAAGGGTGATCAAAAATAATTTCTTCGCATGCTCGTTTGTTGGCAGCCTGTAAAAGTTATAGGCCTGCAATAAGAGGGCCAGGCCACAAATAACGCAGGCAACCGTGCTTATTAATCCCACAAAATGAAACACAAAGGGAAGAATGCTCATCATTAATAAAAATACCGAGTATAACAGAATCTGGAATTTTGAAAAATCATCTTTCCCTCCTTTTGATGGTAATAAATGAAAATCAGCTTTTGCGTAATCATCGTTGTATAACCAGGCCAGTGCCCAAAAGTGTGGAAATTGCCAAACGAATTGGATCATAAACAACAGCATGGCAAAAAAGGAAACCTCGCCGAAACCCTTTGTTGCAGCTACACCGCCAATCAGTGTTGGCAGGGCTCCTGGAAAAGCTCCTACAAATACAGAAAAGGGCGTTTTACGTTTTAAGGGTGTATATACTAAAGCGTACAGTACCATGCTTATAAACCCTAAAATTCCACACAGAGGATTTGTATACACCCATAAAAGAATGGTGCCTGCAACACCGGAAAGTGTGCAAAATATAAAAGCTTCATTCACCGTCAAAACCTCTGTCGGCATTGGCCTTTCTTTGGTCCTGTCCATTAATTTGTCGAGATCTTTTTCTATGATCTGGTTGAAGCCGTTTGCCGCCGATGTTACCAAAAATCCACCCAGGCTCAAAGCTAAAAGTTGCATCCATTGAATTGTCTCTGCTACCGTAAAATACGTTATAACTGCCGAAAAAACGACTAAACCGCCTAAACCAAATTTCGTGAGCTTTAAAAAGCCTGAAAGTTTTGAATACGTGCCTGAATGTGTCAAAATATTACTCGCTGTAGCCTCAAAAAAAATGCGAATTTAGCATATATTTAAGATATAATTTATGTTAATCGAAATTTAGCTTCGTCGACCATATTTAACCTTAGTCTAAATTATACCCCAAGTTGTTAAAATAATCTCAATAAATACCCCAAATTTTAACATTTTGCTGGAATAGTCCCTTTTATGTTAAATATTTTTTTACTTTTGTTCGATAATCTCAAAGAATTATGAATTTAAATCTTCTAAAAACAATTGGTGCCGGCTTATCCGTTGCGGTAATTTTAACAAGTTGCGACGGGCTTGGCAAAATGATAAAGAAACAAAAAGACATTCAATATACGGTTACCCCCAACCCTATTGAAATGCATGGTGATAGTGTGCAATTTAGCGTTAGCGGTAAATTCAGTCCAAAATTATTTCAAAAAAAGGTAACATTAACTCTTACTCCGGTTGTTAAATACGCAGGGGGTGAAAAAACTCTTAAGCCTGTGGTACTGGTTGGGGAAAAAGCTACAGCAGCGGGACAGAAGATTGCTTTTTCTACCGGCGGCACTTTTAGCTATTCTTCCGAGAAATTTGCTTTTGAACCAGGAATGCGCAATGCTAAAGTGGAGTTACGCGGAGAAGGTTCTGTAAAGAAAAAGACCAAAAAATTTAATCCTGTTGAATTGGCCGATGGCACCATGGCTACTTCCTTATTGGTTCGCAACGACGAAAAACCGATGATGGCAAAAGACGCCTTCGTAAAAATACTTCCTGCAAACCAGTCTACACATATCTATTATGTGATCAATCAATCCGTTGTTCGTCCTTCGGAAATGGGTACAGAAGAAATGAAAAACATCAACACCTTCATTGCTAATAATTTAAGCAATAGCTTTTATGAGTTTAAGGGTATCAGTGTTTCTGCTTATGCTTCACCGGACGGAGAAACTGACAAAAACGAAAATCTTGCTAAAGACCGTGCAAACTCGGGTTCAGCAGCAATGATGAGGGAATTCCAAAAAAACAAAGACAAAAACATTACGTTTGGTAAATCAAAAGAACAGTTCCAGGTTGGAACTACAAAAGAAGATTGGGAAGGTTTTAAAAGCTTAATGGAGCAATCTACTATGGCCGATAAAGACCTGATCTTACGCGTTCTTACTATGTATTCGGATGCTGATCAACGTCGTAAAGAGATCAAAAATCTTTCTAAAACGTACACAGAGTTAGCTGATAAAGTTTTACCGAAATTACGCCGCGCTGAAATTACATTAAACGTGGACAAAAAATCACGTACAGATGCTCAGTTGTCTACTATGGCTCTTTCTCACCCTGACAGCTTGTCGGTTGAAGAATTGTTGTATGCTTCAACTCTTACTACTGATATTAACACACAAACCCAGATCTACCGTTCTGCTGAAAAACAATTCGGCAGCGACTGGAGGACTTCAAACAATTTAGGTTGCGTGCTTTTAATGCAAAATAAAGTTTCTGAAGCAGGGGAAGCATTTAAACGTGCAGAAAAAACAGGTGCTGCTCAACCAGCTGTGGCAAATAACCTTGGTATTATTGAATCAAAAAACGGTAACCGCGCTGCCGCAATGGACCTTTACAAAAAAGCAGGTTCTGCTCCTGAAACAAAATACAATATGGGAATCATTGAAGTGCGAAACGGCAAATATGCAGATGCAGTTTCTGATTTTGGGTCTTACAATGGCCACAACAAAGCGTTAGCGCAATTATTAAGCGGTAGTGCAGGTTCTGTAAAAGAAACCATAGACCTAAGCACTGAAAAAGAAATGGCTTACAGCTATTACTTAAAAGCAGTGGCTTATGCACGCCAGGGTAATAACGGTGAAGCGATAAGCAACTTAAAATCAGCAATCGAAAAAGACAACGCTTTTAAAGCCTATGCTAAAGACGATGTTGAATTCTTAAAATTACGTTCAGATGCAGGCTTTACAGGTTTAGTAAACTAAGCATCACGAAATATAATCTTAAACCCTTCTCCAAAAGAGAAGGGTTTTTTATTTAAGTATACTCC
>JAYSYG010000265.1:0-5582 GCA_043716685.1 Sphingobacteriaceae bacterium
GTAAAGCAACAGGTTGTAGCGCCTTTCAAGCTGGATTCCCCGCGCTATATTTCTTACGAAGACAATGTAAAGTTTCCAATGCTGAATATTGCTTATCCAACAGTATCGTCAAATACAAAAGATGACGCTGCTTTAGATGTCCTGGCTGAAATTCTGTCGGGCAGCCAGGGTTCTCCTCTTTACAAAGCATTTATAGAAAGCAAAAAAGCGGTAAGCGCCCAGGCGTATGAATATTCAAGGGAACTGGCCGGTCAATTCCAACTCGTTATACGCGCAAACTCAACTTCTTCTTTACCTGATATTGAAAAAGAATTAAAAAACGTACTCACGGAATGGGAGAAAAAAGGTGTTACGGATGATGATATCCTGAAATTTAAAGCGGGATACCAAAGTAACCTGTATAACCAGCTCAGCACAGTTCAGGGAAAAGGAGCCAGCCTGGCTTCTTATTATACTTTATGTAAAGACGCTAATTTTCTGAAAAAGGAAATCGCCATGTATATGGGAATAACCAAAGAAGATGTGATGCGCGTGTACACAACTTACATTAAAAATAAACCGGCTGTTATTTTAAGCTGTGTTCCTAAGGGTAAAATAGATATGCATGCGCAGGCAGATACATGGAAAATGTACGACCGTAAAATTGAATCTGAAAGTAGCGAATACAAAAACCTGAGCTATAAAGAACCGAAAGATGAATTTAACCGAGCCCAAATGCCACCGGCCAAGGCCGCAGTTGCTGTTTCAGTTCCTGATTTTTATACAGCAAAAGTAAATTCAATTATTCCCTTAATTGGAATTACCGAGACTGAAATACCAAAAGTAAATGTATTGATAACGTTTAAAGCTGGTCACCGTTTTGAACCGAAAGAAAAATCTGGTATGTCGCAATTATTGGCTGCTATGCTCGGTCAAAGCTCTCACCAGACCTCCGCAGAAGAAATTGAGAACAAACTCAGCCGGCTTGGCTCTTCGGTTAATTTTTATGCAGGCGACGAAGATCTCGTAGTCAGTATCCAGTCACTGAAACAAAATTTAAAAGCAACTTTAAAAATAGTTGATGAATGTTTGTTTGAGCCGAAAATCGATCCTGAAGAATTTGAACTCGAAAAGAAAAAACAATTGGACGCTATCGCCCAAATGCAGACAAATGCGTCGGCCCTTGCAGATATGGCTTACCGAAGGGTTTTGTACGGACCAAATCACGTGATGGCAAATACTGCAAACGGCACTATGGAAACAGTGAGTGCAATAACATCAGAAGATGTAAGGCGTTATTATGAAGGCCTTAACACAAGCATGGTATCTATAGCCGTGAGCGGTGATATCACTAAGGATGCAATACTCACCGAATTGACCTTCCTTAAGCGCTTAAAAGAAGGCAAACCTGCAAATGCAGATGTTTCTCCGGTTCCTGTAATTGAAAAAACGAAGATTTACTTTATAGATAAAAAGAATGCAGCACAGAGTGAGATCCGTATAGGTTATATTGCGATGCCGTATGATGCGACAGGTGAATTTTATAAGAGTACGATCATGAATTTTAGCTTCTCGGGTGCATTCAATAGCCGCACAAATTATTTATTGCGCGAGATCAAAGGTTGGACGTATGGCACACGCGGTGGATTTGGGGGTACTAAATATCCGGGGGCATTTACCATGAGTGGTGGCTTTAAGGCAAATACTACCGATAGCGCCCTGGTTGAGTTCTTTAACGAGTTGAAAAAATTTAACGATGGCGGAATAACAAATGAGGAAATTACCTTTACTAAAAACGCTATGGTGCAAAGCGATGCATTAAAATACGAGTCCCCGCTTCAGAAACTTGGGTTTATAAAACGTGTTTTGGATTATGACCTGCCTAAAGATTATGTAGCACAACAAACAACGATCCTGAATACGATTACCAAATCTGAGTTAGACGCTCTTGCCAAAAAACGATTGCCTTATATGAATATGGTAATAGTGGTAGTTGGAGATAAAGCCAGTAATTTTGAAAAGGTTAAAAAACTGGGATACGAAGTTGTTGAGATTGACACAAATGGCAAAGTGGTTAATTAGTGTTCGTCCAGAAAGTTCATTTTCATGATTAGGCTTCAGAAGAAAAATGCTCATTTATTGCGCTTTTTTATCTTCGTAAGCCTCGAAACTGAATCTTTCCATATAAACACTGCTGTAGCCGGAATTCTTCGCAATAGAATTAATTTCAGTTAAAATTAAAATAGTAATTTAGTAGCTTAAAACAAACACACATGAACTACGATATTATAGTTATAGGTAGCGGCCCGGGAGGTTATGTTACAGCGATAAGGGCATCTCAATTGGGGTTTAAAACTGCCATTATTGAAAAGGAAAGTCTTGGAGGGATCTGTTTAAACTGGGGTTGTATTCCAACCAAAGCTTTATTAAAAAGCGCGCAGGTATTTGAATATTTAAATCACGCAAAAGATTATGGCATTGGCGCAGATAATATTAAAGCGGATTTTACTGCTGTTATTAAACGCAGCCGCGATGTGGCAGATGGTATGAGCAAAGGCATTCAGTTCTTAATGAAAAAGAACAAGATCGATGTTGTTATGGGAACTGCTAAGGTAAAGGCCGGAAAAAAAATAGAAGTCACCGATGCGGATGGAAAAGTAAGCAGTCTTACTGCAAATCACATCATTATTGCAACGGGAGCGCGTTCAAAACAATTACCAAATTTACCGCAGGATGGTAAAAAAATAATCGGATACAGGGAAGCAATGAGTTTGCCTAAACAGCCTAAATCATTGGTTGTTGTAGGCAGCGGGGCTATAGGAGTGGAGTTTGCTTATTTCTATGCAACCATGGGCACCAAAGTAACGATTGTTGAGTTTTTACCAACCATTGTACCTGTTGAAGACGAAGAAGTTAGTAAACAACTTGAAAAATCATTTAAAAAGGCGGGCATTGAGATAATGACCGATTCTTCGGTTGAAAGTGTGGATACTAAAGGTACGGGCTGCAAAGTAAACATCAAGACTAAAACCGGTAACATTAGCATTGATGCAGATATCGTTTTGTCTGCGGTAGGAATTGAAGCAAACATTCAGGGGATCGGGCTTGAAGAAGCAGGCATTAAAACGGATAAAGGTAAAATTGTTACGGATAAATTCTATGCTACCAATGTAGCAGGTTATTATGCGATAGGAGATTGTGTGAGCGGACAAGCCCTTGCGCACGTTGCAAGTGCCGAAGGAATTACCTGCGTTGAAAAAATAAAAGGCATGCATGTGGAAGCCATAGATTATAACAATATCCCTGGATGTACGTATTGTCAGCCGGAGATAGCCAGCGTAGGTTTTACCGAGAAAAAAGCAAAAGAAGCAGGTTATGAAATTAAAGTAGGTAAATTTCCTTTCACAGCATCCGGAAAAGCAAAGGCTGCAGGCGCTGCTGATGGATTTGTAAAACTTATTTTTGACGCGAAGTACGGTGAATTGCTTGGAGCGCACATGATCGGGGCAAATGTTACCGAAATGATCGCGTCAACTGTGGCTATGCGTAAACTAGAAACAACAGGACACGAGATCATTAAGACCATTCACCCGCACCCAACTATGAGCGAGGCCATTATGGAGGCCGCTGCGGCTGCGTATGGTGAAGTGATCCATTTGTAGTGGATTTGTGTCGCCTCCGGGTGTAGCGAAGCCATATTTAAAATAATTTTTAGTAATTGTTAGGAAATTTTCTATTTATCTTTTTTTGCCTTTTTGTACCATGCTTCGTTGCGTTTTTTGACCGTAACTACTCCGCTATGGCCTGCAAAATGCGCCTCGCCTGGCACAAAAATTCTTCAAAACCAAAGAAAATAAAATTTCTTAACAGCTATTTAGAACGTTCCTTTTTGGAGCGTTTTTTGTTACAGATTACCTGTAATTTTTAAAAACAATATATTTGTGTTTTAAGAACTCCTATTCATGAAGATAACCTACATCAGCCACGCGACCTTATTAATTGAAGTGGATGATATAAAGATAGTTACAGATCCCTGGGTAAAGGGGACTTCTTACTGCGATCAATGGCATTTGTTTCCTAAGGCATTAAGTCCGGAGAAAATAAAAGACGCAAATTTTGTTCTTTATTCTCATGGGCATGAAGATCACCTGAATGGTGAAAGTCTTCAAACCATAAATAAAGATGCATCCATTTTTTACCCGTATTCCTGGTACGGTGGTACAACAGAGTTTTTCAACGACCTTGGGTTTAAGAACATTCACGAGATCATAAACGAACAAACCCGAAAGCTGACTCCAAACATTAAGGTAACCTATTTATCAAACAATCTCGACAATGTTATTGTGCTGGAAATAAATGATACCGTGATCGTAAATGTGAATGATGCTTTGCCTTCTGCTTCTGCTTCTATGATTGCTCATTTCATTAAAAAGATCAAGAAAAAGTGGAGTAAGATAGATTATGTTTTTTCGAGTTATGGCGGCGCATCTTATTTCCCCAATACGGTGCATTTTGTCGATAAGGACGATGCAGAGATAGCGGAGGCACGTGAATTGTTCTTTGTTACGAACTTCTGTAAAATTGTCTCCGGCCTAAATCCACGTTATGCAGTTCCTTTCGCTACCGATTTTATTTTGCTGGATGAACAGCAGAGGTGGATCAATAAAACTAAATTTCCCCGCGATAAAATAAAAGAATTCTACGCCGCTTTCACCAAAGGGAACAGCGCCGTTGAGGTCATAGAAGCCTACCCTGATGATTATTTTAAGGACAATGTATTCCACAAAAATTCCTTTTACCATCAGAAGAAAGCTACGAAAAGCCTGATTGAGACTATTGACGTAGATTACAAAGAAGAGATTGAAGCGCGTAAGCAACTTAAAATAGTAAGCTCTGAAGAATTAAAAACGGTTATTGAAAGCGTTAAGCGCCACATTATAAAGAAAAAATATATAATACCCGAAGACATCCGGAAGCGTATTAAGTTTGCGATTAAAATAACGGATGGAGTAGGTGAGAATGTGTTAACTGTTGATTTTCGTAATCCTGATCTAGTGTTTACTCAGGCGGAGAAAACTGCTCCCGATGTGGATCTGTTAATTGAACTTAAAAGCAAAACGCTTAACTATGCAATAGACAATGAGTGGGGTGGAGACGCCATTATTATTGGTTACGGGGCAGAGATCTATATTTATAATGAAGATGCAATAAAATATGAATATGAGAATTATTGTGTGCGTCTTTTGAGCCGTTACCCGAACACTAAAGAGTATTTAAAGAAATCACCATTCAGAGCTTTAAAATATTTGTTGGCAGATGATACAAAGCGTAAAAATCTTGTGAATAAGGCCTTCGGAAATCATGATAAGATAATTGAATACTCCGATGCACTTCTTGGTAAGCGTGATCTCTGGCTTAATAAAAGTAAATGCGATGTATGCAAGGCTTGTAATATTTAGTTCAGTTTTTAACCTTCCTGAAAAATTAACGTGATCACATTAAGACGCTTAACCAGTTCACAAGCCTACCTGCCTTTTATTGATGGCCTGCGTTTTTTTGCGATCATGCCTGTTATCCTTGTTCATTTTGTAGATTTTTATGAG
>JAYSYG010000266.1:0-1754 GCA_043716685.1 Sphingobacteriaceae bacterium
TTTAATCATCAATAGCAACCTGGCCAGAGGCAGAGTGCTCAAATAAAAAAAATCACAAACAGAAATGTAAATTATATACAGTTCTTTAGATGCAATTTAAAACAAATAAACTTCCTCCATAGACAGACGATTATCTTTTCCTTATACTTCTAACGACTAGTGTCATGTCAACTTATGCTTTGTCGGTCTACCCTGACAGGGTTTCCCAACGATGCTGTAACCCTGTCAGGGTTTACCGCGGCAGTTTTTTACTTTTGCCTAACTTATATACACAGGCATTTTATAATAACATCTTACCCATCGGCCGTTTATTTTGGCTGGAGCCCATTTAGGCATGCTTTTAATAATACGAAGTACATCAAATTCAAAATCAGGACACCCCTCTATGCTTTTTACAATATCAATCCGGCTCAGGCTGCCATCTTTTTCAACAACAAAACCGGCAACAAGTTTGCGGCCATTACAAACTCCGCGCACCTCTGCAGGACGGGCCATATGCTCTTCAAGGTATTTCTGCATAGCTTCCGGGCCTCCAGGAAATTGCGGAGGTTCATCAACTTTATCATGAATTTCTTCGGGCGGGGCAGCAGCAGGCTTTGGCTTTACAGTAAATGGGCTTTGTGCAGAGGCTGTAATTGAAAGAAAAAGTACCAGTATAAGAGCAAAATAGTTCATACCGGCAAAATTAAATCAGAAAAGAAGTGGCAGCGCACAGGGCCGGAAAAGAATATCCCCAGAGTTATTCACAATGCAGTACCAAAAATAAGGCGCACAAGCGCTGTTTCCGGGTATGCTATTTCTTGCTTTTTAGATTTCCCCCAACTATTAAAAAGGACTTCATGATACTTTTTAATCCTCGGCGGCTCTGTTAGCCTTCTTTCTCTCACGTTCCTCTCTTTCTCTCCTTTTTTCGTCCTTGTAAAGAAAATCTTTACGCATCCGCTCGCCAACGATCATGATATCTTTTTTAAAGAAAGGACAACAGGCTTCCACCTTTACTTCTTCGTTCTCGCTTTCCATGCTTATAGTGGCAGGTTTATTATGCACCGGACAATGCATGCCCTTTATGGCTTGTTTTATTTGCTCCTGTAAAGCTTTATTCGGACGTTTTAAATTCATTGGTGCAAAGATACTTAATTAATACGTTTGCATATAAGTATTAGTATCCAAAAAATCCGACTAAACATCTATTGCAACGGTATTAACCATTGCAATCTTATGTTTTATCTATGGACTAAAACATGAAAGCAATTGGTATAACACTTACTGCTGTGGGAATTACTTAAAAGAATCCATGCATCCTTCAATCGTTCTGTGTTTAAATACCAATTATAAAAGCACCAATCTTCAACATCCATTTGGTAGCAGGTAAACCAATTAAAACTCCGCTTTTTTGTCGCAACAAATGCATAAGTTTTTTATTACGAACAGGTTCCTCTGCCACAACTTTATAAACTCCCTGTGATTATTTTAGTTTTTAGCCGCATTGTGCGTGGCACGATATTCACATTAAAAATGTAATGAGAACTCTACTATTTTTTTACATACTGTTACCACTATCTTTTATTGCCCAAATTGTGGTAAAGAACCCGCTTCGTTTTCTTGCCCTGGGGGACTCTTACACCATAGGTCAAAGTGTAGGTGTGAACGAGCGTTGGCCTTCACAGCTTTCTGACTCTCTAGCAAAGAGAGGAATTATCACGGATACTATAGGCATTATTGCCACAACGGGTTGGAGGACTGATGATCTTTTG
>JAYSYG010000267.1:0-5541 GCA_043716685.1 Sphingobacteriaceae bacterium
GGAAGTACAGGCGCTCCAGGAGATTTGACCTGTTCACAAAACGGGTGCCATAGCGACGCTCAGGTAACACAAAATCCGGTTGGAATTAATACCTTGCTGTTTTCCAACATTGATTCTACTTACTTACCGGGGCAGACATATACTTTAACACTTCAGGTAACGAGTTCACACACCAGTAAATTTGGATTTGAATTAACCGCTCTCCGTGATGCTAACACTAACAACGCAGGCACATTGGGTATTCTTGAACCTATTCGTACCCAGCTTATCAGTCATTCTCTGGGTAATGATCTTAGAACTTCCGTTACGCACGAAACTGCAGGAACCGTAAGTTTATCGCCCGGTTTTACGGAATGGAAAATGAAGTGGACAGCGCCTTCAACAAATGTTGGCACGATTACTTTTTATTATGCAACCAATTGCACAAATAATGATGGTCTGGATACGGGTGATAATATCTATTTATCTTCATTTGGAATTAAGCCCGCCATCACCACCAATATAGGTAAAGTTAATATGGCAGGCATGACTCCTGAAAGCGATTTCGTCATTTTCTTTAACCGCGAGTTACGTGAAGTTGTTTTAAAGTACAGTCTTTCCAGACCGTCATATGTAAAAACGGTTGTAAGCGATTGTCAGGGTGTAACAGTTTTTGAAAGTGCTTCTGCCCTGAAATCAGGCGAACAGAACGAAAAAATCAGTCTTTCGCCTAATTACGCGAAAGGAGCCTATCTTGTTCGAATCCTTATTAACAACACCGTAATTTCAAGAAAAATAATTGTAGACTAGCCACCACCCTTACTTGTTTTTTAACGCAGATATTTTGTAGTATCGGGCTTAGATCATTATATTTGATATTCAAATTTATACTTACTAAGCTCATGAAAAAACATTTACTTATTATAGCCCTTATATCACTTGTATTCGGAGTCAACGCACAAACACCACGTTTATCTCTTTATGAAGAATTTACAGGAGAAACCTGTCCGCCCTGCGCATCTACCAATCCGAAGCTTAACGATACATTATGGCACCCCGTGAATTCAGGGAAAATAATCGCGATTAAATGGCAGGTACCTATTCCTTCTGCGCCAACAAAAACCTGGTCTTTGTACCAGACAAATAAAACCGAGATTAACTGGAGATACGGTTCAACCGGTTATGGATATGCGAGCCAGGACAATGCCACTTCGCCTGTTACCAGTCAGGGAGTAAACTCCGCTCCATCAGGGCGTATTGACGGTCAGCACCAATGGATTTTCGGAGCAGCTTCCGACCATCCGATATACCTGAGCCGTACGCATATCGCTACAGCACAATCTTTTACATCTGCCTTTTCAATTACCATGAACCGTGCCTGGAATAAAACCTGCACCGCAGTTAATGTGACAATAACCATACAGGCAACGGCACCTTTTACTTCGGTAGGCAACCTCGTATTTCGCACAGTAATGGTGGAACGGAATATTCAGTTTTCTGTACAACCCGGAACGAACGGAGAAACCTATTTTCAGGATGTCGCCATTAAATCATTCCCAACGCTTCAGCAGGGAACTCCAATGGCAAGCACATGGATACTCGGGCAGACACAAACCTTTACAATGAGTTGTCCTTTACCTTCTTACACACGAAAAAAAGACGAGGTGGCTATTGTTGGTTTTATACAGGACGACGGTAACAAAAAAGTTGCACAGGCCGTAAGAGCAGATAAGGTTGGTATTCCGCAAGATGCCCTTTCAGGCATTTCGGCCCAGGTGAACCTTACCTGTACCGGATTAATTACACCAACAGTAGAACTTAAAAACGAAGGCACTGTAAACGCTATAACTGCATTAACCCTTACACCATATGTTGATGGCGTAGCAGGTGCTCCCATACCATGGACGGGAAACCTCGCTCCCGGCGCTTCTACAACTGTAACCTTAAATTCTGTTATTTCGCCTAACCTTTCCGGAAGTCATACTTTCTCCTGCGATATAGATATGAATACGCCTGTTTACAATCTTATTAAAAACGCTACGAAGGTAAATTATATGGTAGGGGCAAACTATCAGGCAACGCCTGTAGCGGAGGGATTTACGGCTACTGCATATCCACCCGCAGGATTTGGTGCCATTAATAAAGACAATGGCCCGGGATGGTCAAGAAATACAGTTGCCGGAGGTTATAATTTAAGCACAGAATCTACAAAATATGATTTTTTCAGTAATACGGTTTTAGGTGATAAAGATGAGTTCTATCTGCCACCAATGAACTTCTCCTCTATTTCCGGAGCGCAATTAACTTTTGATCTGGCTTACGCACAGCGCAACGCGAACACTGCTGATCAGCTGGACGTTCTTGTTTCTGATAATTGTGGTATAAGCTGGTCGAACCTTTACAGTAAAAATGGAGCAACGCTTGCTACCACTGCGCCTACCAGTTTTGCCTATACACCTGATTCAAGCGATCCCAACCACTGGAGAACAGATGTAGTTGATCTAAGCACCTTAAGCCAACCGGATGTGCTGATAAAGTTTGTTACCACAAGTGATAATGGAAATAATCTTTATCTTGATAATATTAATCTTGCTTTCGTTACCGGATTAAGTCATAATTCAGCAGCAAACTTAAAAGTTAACTTTTACCCTAATCCCACTAACGGTGCAACTGAAATTAAGATGGACAATATGAAAGCAGGTGCTGCAAAAATTTCGGTAACAAATGCATTGGGTCAGGTAGTTTATTTAAAATCACTTGCACTTACCGGAGGTACAAATACCATTCAACTTGATTTGCAAAATCAATCGGCAGGAATTTACATGGTAATGATTGATTCGAATGAAGGTTCGGTTGTAAAAAAATTAACGTTAACGAAATAAAAGTTAAAAAAATTTTATTTAAGTCCTACTTTCTTTTGATAGTAGGGCTTTTTTATTACCTTCTTGAATCAGCTTTGGTTTTACGAGCCAAAAAGGCCCTCAAATTGAACTTTTTGCAACAAAAGAGCTTTTAAAATTGGGGAATTATCACTAAATTCACATTCTAAATTAAAAATTAGACATGGATAAAATAAAAAAAATATGCGGTCTTGTGTTGATTTTTTCTTCACTTGTTATAGGTTTAAAATCGCAAAATGCTATTTTCCAGATTACAAATGAAGATAATGGAAATAGTCCTGTAATTAATAACGACGTGTTTAACCTCTTTACCTCGGCTGGTTCTACTACAGCCCATGATTTTGAACTTAAAAATATAAGTTCAGTAACTCAAACTATTGCGATTAGGAAAAGTGACATTCTGATGAATATAAGTCCGCTGCCAGATACGGCAAAAGCTTATTTCTGCACTGGAGCTAATTGTTACGAGCCAGATATTATTAATGTTTCTGTAGTATTAGCTGCTAATGAAGCTATGATTTTTAAGGCAGATCTTGATGAAGCTTCTACAGCCGGTCAATCTGAGGTTAGTTACAAGTTTTCCAGCTCAGGGCAAACCATCATTTTTTCATTAAAATATAGTGCTACTCCGGTATCCGTTAAAAGCTATGCAGGCTTTGTTTCAGGTGTATCTAATGTTTATCCTAACCCTTCTACTTCCAGATCTTTTATTACTGTCAATTCTATTCGCAGCGTTGCAAACGTGAATGTAACAATCATTAACTCTTTGGGCAGTGTAGTTTCATCTAAAGAAGTTGTTTTAATAAATGGAAAAAACACTATCAATCTGGATACAGAAAACTATAAAACAGGGATTTATTTTGTAACTATCTCAAACGGGGCATCAGTTACAACCAAAAAAATTACAATCATCAATCAATAAAAACAACCAAAACATGAAAAAACAACTATTAGCTTTAGCACTTTTAGGTTCAGGTCTTGCGCAAGCGCAGGTGTGGAGCCAGGATTTCAGCACTACTACAGCTCCCGGTTTACCGGCAGGGTGGATGCAAAATAACGTAGATGGTTTAACAGTAGCAAGCGGATTAAGTGCTTATAACTTTGGAACAAACGCATGGGTATCTCGTGATCTAACTTCGACTTTTCCTGCAAATGGTAAAGTAGGGGTAAGTACCTCCTGGTACACCCCGGCCGGTATATCTAACGACTGGTTAATAACGCCTTCTTTCACTGTACCTGCCAATGCTGTTATAGAATGGGATGCAATGGCGCTTGATTCAAACTTTCCGGACGGTTATCAGGTAAAAATATCTAATACAGCAACTACTGTTGCTAGTTTTACAAATGTTTTAACAGTAGCCGGTGAAAGTTCAACCTGGAATAACAGAAGCGTAAACTTAAGTGCTTATTCAGGTCAAACTGTTTATATAGCTTTTGTAAACAACTCTAACGACAAATATATTTTATTTCTGGATAATGTGAAGGTAATCGTTCCACAAGTTAACGATGGAAATGTTCAGAGTATTACCGGCTTACCACGGTACAAAGCAGGTGCGGGTAATCAAACTATTACTGGTTCGTTTAAGTCTAATGGATACTCTCCTGCTAATACAGCAGTTCTGAATTATAATGTAAATAATGGGGCAACCGTAACTCAAACTATTACCTTCTCCACCCCCTTAAATTACGGGCAATCGGCAAATTACTCTTTTACCGCTCCTGCTAATTTACCTCTTGGTACTAATAAAGTTAAAACCTGGGTAACTAAGGTAAATGGTGTAAACGAAATAAACCTTGTAAATGATACCGCTTACAGCTTGGTTTATATTGCTTCACAATCAGTAGCAAGACATACTCTTATTGAGGAATGGTCCTCTTCAACTTGTGTTCCCTGCGCTAATCTTAATGTGAATTTTGATCCATTAATTAATTCAAATAATGCGAATACGGGAAGTGATGTAAATATTATTAAGTATCAGGTAAACTGGCCTTCACCTGGTAATGATCCTAGTTACAATAATCATGGTTTGGCCAGACGGATGCATTATGATGTTAATGCTGCTCCAACAAGTATAATTGATGGTACCTCTGAAATGAATAACCATAACCAGGGTGAAATTGATGCCGCAAAAGCTTTACCGGCATTTGCAGATATAACCGCTACTTTATCGGCGAAAGGATCCACGCTTGCGTCCGCTGCAACTACAGTTGCCGGTTCGGCAACAATTATTCCTTATGTTACTATTCCAACAAATTCTCCTTTAAGAATTTATCAGGCTATTTTACAGTCTACTTATCACTATACTACAGGAACAACTACTCAAAAAGACTATTTCCATGTAATGCGTAAAATGACATCCAACGGTTGGGGTTCTTCTACAATTGTTAATGGCGGCACTCCAATAATAGTTAACTTCACTAATGCGGCTACTTCGGCTAATGTAGATCCAACACCAGCGCAATTTTCATTCAATACTTGGATTTCATCTGCCTCGCCCACTCCCAAAGATGTCGTGTATGAATACGTTGTTTTTCTTCAGGATACTATTAGCAATGATATATTACAGAGTGCTTCCTGGACAGCTACAGTAACAGTCCCTACTCAAACTGTCTCTACTGTTGGCGTTAAAGAATTAACCAACAACAATCAAATTGGTGTATA
>JAYSYG010000268.1:0-1744 GCA_043716685.1 Sphingobacteriaceae bacterium
GAAACGCTTTTTCTTTATGGGCCGCTGGCACACCGCCTGGGCTTAAATACGATTAAAACAGAACTTGAAAATTTAGGACTAAAATATACAGATTCAGAATCATATAATGAAATTGCCTTACGGCTAAAAGAGAGCGAGCCGGAGAGAAAAAAATTCATTCAGAAATTTATAGAACCTTTAAAAGAAATTTTAACGGAACAGGGATTAAAGTTTAAAATATTGGGGCGGCCGAAATCTATTTTCGGGATCTATAATAAAATGAAGACCAAGCATGTTTCTTTTGACGAGATCTATGATCTTTTTGCCATAAGAATTGTTATTGACTCGCCTCTTGAACAGGAAAAATCAGATTGCTGGAAAGTGTATTCGATCATCACTGATTTTTACCATCCGAGTCCTGAACGCCTGCGTGACTGGATCAGTACACCAAAAAGCAATGGCTACGAAAGTCTTCATACAACCGTAATGGGTCCTCAGGGTAAATGGGTGGAAGTGCAGATCCGCACAACCCGTATGGATGATCTTGCCGAAAACGGTTACGCAGCACATTGGAAATACAAGGACAGCGCCGCCGAGAAAGAAAGTAAACTTGAGAACTGGCTGCTCCGTATTCGCGAAATGCTTGAAAATCCAGATCCTAATGCCCTTGAATTTATTGATGATTTTAAACTGAATCTCTTCAGCGACGAGATGTTTGTTTTTACTCCCAAAGGAGACATGAAAACACTTCCCGTTAATTCTACCGCGCTCGACTTTGCATTTGAGATCCATACCAAGGTTGGAGAACATTGTATTGGTGCAAAGGTAAACCACAAGCTAGTACCTCTAAGCCATGAGCTAAGCAGCGGCGACCAGGTTGAGATCCTGACCAGCAGCAAGCAGGTTCCAAAAGACGACTGGTTGAACTTTGTTATTACAGCGAAAGCCAAATCCAAAATAAAGAACAGCTTAAAAGATCAGCGGAAAAAAATTGCGGAAGACGGAAAGGAAATTATGAGCCGTAAATTCGACCGGAATAAACTTGAATTCAGCAGTCAAATAATTAACGAGTTCTGTACGTTTTTAAAACTACCTTCCCCACAGGAATTGTTTTACCGGGCTGCTTTAGGGAATGTAGATGTAAAGGAAATCAAGGAGTTTGTTAAGTTCAGAGAGAGCCCGATTAAGAAAAAAAGAAAAACAGAAGCGCCGAAAATTGAACAATTGGTTACAAGCGCCCGGGGAAAAACGGATATGCTGGTAATTGGCGACGATCTTCAAAAACTTGACTACAACCTGGCGCCTTGCTGTAACCCAATACCCGGAGATGATGTGTTTGGTTTTATAACTGTTGGCGAAGGCATTAAGATCCATCGCGTAAATTGTCCCAATGCCATTAAACTCCTTTCAAACTACGCATACCGCGTTGTAAAAGCCAAGTGGGTGAATGATCAACTGATCTCCTTTTTGGCGGGGCTTAAAATAACAGGTACCGACGAATTAGGAATTGTAAACAACATTACAAAGATCATCTCCAACGAAAACAACGTAAACATGCGTTCTATAAATTTTGATACGGATGACGGGCTTTTTGAAGGAACCATTATGGTTTACGTGCACGATACAAAACACTTAAATCACCTTATCTCTAACCTGAAAAAAGTAAAAGGGATTAATAAAGTTGAGCGGATTGACGAAAAGCAAAAAGAAGTGGTTTAGTATTTTATTTCTCTGATCTTTAATTTTTTTGCCGGGTTCCCCTGGT
>JAYSYG010000269.1:0-1739 GCA_043716685.1 Sphingobacteriaceae bacterium
TCAAGGCTATCGAATTTTTCTTTTCCTGTTTCTATAACAGGATCTTCTTGTCTATACTCAGTGTTCATAGAAAGAAACATAAAAGCGGCAACGAAAATAGAAAGAAGACGAACTGATTTTTTTTGCATACCTGTTAATTTTAAAACTGTTTTGATCTGATCAAAATAATTAAAATAGTTTAAATTTGATTAATGACAATTAAAGAGTTATAAAAAGCCCGGTGTTTGTAGTTCTCCTATTAATTTTTAATGGCTTTTACGTGAAGTTTCCCGATTTTGAAATATGCAATACCGAACCCATTTCAATGGGTTTTAGTGAAATAGGGATTTTAACGTTAAACGAAGCGTTTTTATTTTTAAAACAATTGCCTTATGGACGTAATGAAAATAAAAACGATCTTACAACCGTGTTTAAAGAAGGTTGCGGAACTTGCAGCACCAAGCATGCCTTTTTAAACAACTGGCTGATGAAAATTATTTTAAGGAACTACAATTGGTAATGGGTATTTTTAAGATGAACACTTTAAATACGCCTGCTGTAAAAAACACCCTTAAAAAGTATAGACTGGAATACATTCCCGAAGCGCATAATTACCTGAGGTATGAGGGTGAGATAATGGATTGTAGCAAAACAAACTGGCAGATTTCTGATTTTGAAAATGACATCCTGGAAGAAATAGAAATCTTACCGGATCAGATCACAGACTATAAGGTGAAGTATCACAAAAAATTTCTTGAAAAATGGTTACTGGAAAACGAGCTTGTTCCATATAACCTGGAGCAATTTTTGAAAATTCGAGAAGAGTGTATTGTGGACCTTTCAAACTGAATTCAACAAAAAAGCCTCCCACAACCGGAAGGCTTTTAAATTTTTCTGTATTATTTCGTTTTACCAAATACGAGCGCGTTCTTCCGGTTTAATATACATTTTGTCGGTTGACTTAATATTAAAGGCTGTATAAAATGGGTCGAAGTTGGCTGAAGGCCCATTCACTCTGAACATGGAAGGCGAATGCGGATCTGTATTAATACTGGTTCTAATGGTTTCGTCCCTGTTTTTTATGCGCCATACCTGTGCATAGCCTAAAAAGAAACGTTGTTCGGGCGTAAAGCCATCTATCCGTGTGGTGTCTTTTCCTTGTTTTGTCATTTTAAACGCGTCGTATGCAATGGCCAGGCCACCAATATCTGCAAGGTTTTCGCCAAGGGTTAATTTTCCATTTACGTGTAAATCGGTTAATACAACATAACCGTCGTATTGTTTTACAACCACTCCGGTCTTTGCATTAAATTTAATGCTATCTTCCTTGCCCCACCAGTTTTTCATATTTCCTTTTTCATCGTACTGGCAACCCTGGTCATCAAAGCCGTGTGTCATCTCGTGGCCTATTACCATACCGATTGCGCCATAATTGATAGCGTCATCTGCATCTGCACTAAAGAAAGGAAATTGTAAAATCCCCGCAGGAAAAACTATTTCGTTGTTGGTAGGATTGTAATACGCATTAACAGTAGGCGGACTCATGCCCCATTCCATGCGGTCAACCGGCTTTCCAATTTTCTCTATCTCTTCTTTATAATTATGCATACGTACACTTTTTGCATTTGCAAAGAAATTAGTTTTATCAATGGTTACATCATCATAATTTTTCCATTTTGCAGGATACCCGATCTTCTTTAAAAAGGTATGCAATTTTGCAGTCGCTCTTTCTTTGGTTTCGGCGGTCATCCAGTCCAGAT
>JAYSYG010000270.1:0-5528 GCA_043716685.1 Sphingobacteriaceae bacterium
TAAAAGATATGTGTTATATGATCCCTTGTCCAAAATCTCCACATGGATGCGATGTTGATCCAAGTGGCGAATATATTGTTGGAAGCGGAAAATTGGCAGCTCTTATTCCTGTATTTAGTTTTGATAAAATACAAAACGCAATTGCAAAAAAGGAATTCGCCGGAGAATTTCAAGGAATTCCCGTTATTAAATACGAAGCGGCTTTGTATGGAGAAGTAAAAAAACCAGGTTTAGGGCCTTTGCATACTGAATTTGATGGAAAAGGAAATGCGTATACGTCTTTCTTTGTTTCATCAGAAGTGGTTAAATGGAATATTAAAGACCTAAAAGTTTTGGATCGTGTTCCGACTTTTTATTCGGTAGGACACTTGTGCATCCCAGGTGGTGATAGCAAAAAACCTTTTGGAAAATATTTAATTGCTTATAACAAAATTACGAAAGATAGATTTTTACCTACGGGACCTGAGTTAGCACAAAGCGCGCAACTATTCGACATTAGCGGCGACAAAATGCAAATGATTCTGGATTATCCAACTATCGGCGAACCACACTACGCACAAGCTGCACCAGCCGATTTAATAAGAAAGAATCAGGTAAAAATTTTCAAAATAGAAGAAAATAAAAACACGTTTGTAGCCAAAGGTGAAAAAGAAGCAAGAGTAGTAAGAGACGGAAATATAGTACATATATATATGACATGTATCCGTTCTCACTTTGTTCCTGATAACATTGAAGGTATCCGAATGGGTGATGTGGTTTATTTTCACGTAACAAATCTTGAACAGGATTGGGATGTGCCTCATGGTTTTGCGGTGAAAGGTGCTGATAATGCAGAATTGCTCATTATGCCAGGAGAAACGTCCACTCTTAAATGGGCTCCGGATCGCGTTGGCATTTCACCGTTTTATTGTACGGATTTTTGCAGCGCTTTACACCAGGAGATGCAAGGGTACGTGAGGGTTTCGCCTAAAGGAAGCAGTGTTCCTTTAACTTTTAGCACTGGAAAAACTGCAACTGAGACAGCTGTAATGACTAAATAATACTAACAAATTATTTAAGGAGCAGGTGGTTTAAAAGACCTGCTCCTTTTTTTTGCGAATATGTTTTGAAGTACATCATTAAAATTAAATTACAATGGAACCTAATAAAAAAATTACAAGAAATTCAACGCTGTTACTTATACTGTCAGCACTGTTACTAGGAACATCAATTTTTGTACCTATTTGGCGAATTGAATTAGCCGCTCCGCAATACCCGGAAGGTCTTGTATTATTAATTCATGCAAATAAATTGGGGGGAGATGTTGACATAATCAACGGTCTTAATCATTACATTGGTATGAAAACCTTGCACGCAGAAGATTTTATTGAATTCACAATTTTACCCTACATCATCGGTATATTTGCTTTACTTTCCCTCGCTGCTGCATTGACTCGTAAAAAAAGTTTATTCCATACATTGTTTTTCTCATTCGTTTTATTTGGTGTGGTTGCAATGGTCGATTTCTGGAGATGGGAATATAATTACGGTCATAATCTTGATCCACATGCAGCTATTATTGTTCCCGGAATGGCCTACCAACCTCCATTGATAGGATTTAAGCAGTTATTGAACTTCGGAGCTTATTCAATACCGGCATTGGGGGGATGGTTATTTGTTTCAAGTGGTTTGCTAATGTTGATAGCCTTTATAATGGAATCCGCATTATTAAAATCAAAAAAAGTGAAACCTCAAATCGCCTTATTAATTTTTCCAGCCTTATTTCTTTTTTCATGCGGAGAATCGAAACCCGTACCGGCAAAATTAAATGTGGATAATTGCGATTATTGTAAAATGACGATTTCAGATGCTAAATTCGTCTCAGAACTGATCACAAAAAAAGGAAGAGTTTATAAGTTTGATGACATTGATTGTATGCGTAATTATAATAAAGTAAATCGTAATTCGGATGGTGTGAAATTATTTGTAGCTGATTATGAGAACCCCGAAGTTTTTTTGCTGGTTTCAGAAGCTACTTTTGTTAAAGGTGATACCATTGCCAGCCCAATGGGAGGAAATACAGCGGCTTTCAGCGATACTGAAAAAGCAGTAACGTTTTCCAAAAAATTGCCAGTACAAATCGTAACCTGGGGTGACATTCAAAAATAGTGTTTCGATTTCTTTTAAATAGCGCACTGATTCTTTTTATTCCATTATTCGTGAATTCAAAAGTGATTCATGTTGGAAAAAATTATTCTGTTAAAAAAATTAATGAAGGTCTCAGGAAAGCGCTGAAGGGTGATACCATATATGTCCACGAAGGCACATACAAGGAGGGAAATACCGTTATTGATAAATCAGTAGTTCTTCTTGGTGTTAATTACCCGGTAATAGATGGTCAGAAAAAATTTGAAGTAGTTTCGATCAGGGCTGATCATGTTATTTTCAAAGGCTTCAAAGTTGCCCATTCAGGGTTTGGAACACTTGACGATCCTGGAGCTATTAAAGTTTATGATAGAAGGCATGTTGTTATAAGTGACAATATATTGGAGGATAATTTTTTCGGCATCTATATTCAATATGGAAAACAATGCATTGTTAAAAACAACAAGATTTCTTCTCATGGCACTGAAGAGCAACAAATAGGAAATGGTGTACATTGCTGGAAAAGCGATAGTATGCAAATAACAGGCAACACAATTTCAGGTCACAGAGACGGTATTTATTTTGAATTTGTTACAAATTCGATCATAGTCAATAATTATTCAAGCAATAATATTCGCTACGGACTTCACTTTATGTTTTCAAATAATGATTCTTATGTAGGAAATGTGTTTAAGAATAATGGAGCGGGCGTTGCGGTCATGTTTTCGAATCACGTTATTATGAAGAATAATGTATTCGAAGAAAACTGGGGCGATGCAGCTTATGGTTTGATGCTCAAAGAAATTTCGGACGGACACATTAGCGGAAATAAGTTTATCAGAAATACCACGGGTATTCACATGGAAGGAACAAACAGAATAATTATTCAAAAAAACACATTTGAAGCAAATGGCTGGGGAATGAAGATACAGGCGAGCTGTATGGATAACGAAATTAGAAGCAACAATTTTATTGGAAACACATTTGATATCAGTACCAACGGGGATCTTGTATTAAATACCTTTAACGGAAACTACTGGGACAAATACGAAGGTTATGATCTTGACAGAAATAGTATTGGCGACGTGCCCTACAGACCTTTAAGTTTATTTTCGGTGATCGTTGAAAATAACCCTCCTGCAATGCTGCTATTTCGTAGTTTTATGGTAAGCCTTTTAGATAAGTCTGAAAAAATGATCCCAAGTCTTACACCCGATAATTTTATCGACAATTTCCCTCTGATGCATTCGCTTCATTTATGATCCAGGTAAACAATATATCGAAGAATTTTGGAAAGTTACAAGTGCTTAACAAAGTTAATCTGATTTGTAACAAAGGAGAATGTATTGCAATGATCGGACCTAACGGGTGTGGTAAAACAACGCTCATAAAAAGCATTCTGGGAATGGTGATCCCTTCGGAAGGAGAGATCCTGTACGAAATGAAAAATATCGCAAAAAGCTTTGAATACAGAAAACATATCGGGTACATGCCTCAAATAGGCCGCTATCCCGATAATATGAAAATTGGACAAATTATTGACATGATTAAGGAAATCCGAAATACAGACTCTGTGTTGGATGAAGACCTGCTGCATGAATTTAAATTAAAAGATTTGTTCAATAAACAAATGCGAACTCTTTCTGGCGGAACCACTCAAAAAGTAAGCGCCACGCTTGCATTTCTTTTTGATCCGCAGGTTTTAATATTAGATGAGCCTACAGCGGGACTAGATCCGCTGGCATCTGAAATTTTAAAGGAAAAAATAATTTCTGAAAAGAAAAAAGGAAAACTAATTCTTATCACGTCGCATTTACTTAGCGAACTAGATGAACTAATTAGTCAGATTATTTTTATGCAGGAAGGTCACTTAAAGTTTCACAAAACAGTAGAGGATCTTAAAATAACCACGGGTGAAGAGAAAATTTCAAAGGCGATCGCGACCATATTGAAAAACGAAAACAATGCATAGAATTACAAAATTTATTGTTTTAGATATATTAAAAAACAAGATTATTCTTGTTTACCTGCTGATACTAGCCATATTATCATGGAGCGTATTTAGCCTGGAGGATAATAGTACAAAAGGACTCTTAACTTTATTGAACGTTATTCTGTTAACAGTTCCCTTAATATCTGTAATCTTTTCAACGATCTATATTTACAACAGTACTGAATTTATTGAATTGCTTTTAAGCCAACCCATACAAAGAAAAAAAATATGGAAAAGCCTTTTTGTCGGACTTTCCTCGTCTCTCGTTTGTGCATTTCTTATGGGTGCGGGTATTCCAATACTAATTTTTGCTCACGACAGTGTCGGCTTCATGATGCTACTTGTGGGTTGTATGATTACCATAGTATTTACGGCTATTGCTTTTTTGAGTTCCATTTTAACACGAGACAAAGCCAAAGGAATTGGGATTGCTATTATGTTATGGCTGTTTTTTGCTTTGCTTTTTGATGGGCTTGTTTTATTTCTATTGTTCCAGTTTGCCGATTATCCTATCGAAAACGCAATGGTAGGTATAACCGCACTTAATCCGATAGATCTTTCCAGGATTCTCATTTTATTGCATTTAGATGTATCTGCAATGATGGGTTATACCGGGGCAATTTTTAAAGACTTTTTCGGCAGCACCTTAGGCATTGTCGCGGCATTTTCACTCTTGCTGCTTTGGATTGTTATTCCTTTTCAAATTTCACTAAAAAGATTTAGAAAAAAAGATCTTTAGTTTCAAAAAAATGCAAATAGTGTTTTGATCACCAATGGTAAATTAACTCAATTTCTATGCACCACGTTCTCCTTATAATTCACCTTTTAGCCGCCACTGTCTGGATAGGCGGCCATTTGATCCTGTCTATTGGTTTTCTGCCAAAAGCCCTCAAAGAAAGAGCTCCAGAAATCATCACCAATTTCGAAAAATCGTATGAGAAAATTGGGTTACCTGCTTTATTAGTGTTAGTTGTTACAGGAATTTTTCTCTCATACAGCTATGGTATAACTATCTCAGATTGGTTTTCATTTAGAAATTCGATCGAAAAGGTTGTTTCAATTAAACTGATTCTTTTATTTACTACATTGGGTTTAGCAATTCATGCGAGATTTTTTATTATTCCGAAATTAAGCGCTAAGTCTTTACCCTTAATGGCTGCTCATATCATTTTGATAACGTTGGTGGGGATAACAATGATGGTTGTAGGTACTTTTGTAAGGTTTGGCGGTGTATAAAAAAGCATAGCGTTTAGCTATGCTTTTAGGACCAATAATCCAGTTGAAAAAAGTATTATCAATTACTATTCTGGTAGCAGAACTTCATCTATTACATGTATAATACCATTGGAAGCTGGTATTGATGCAATAATGTGTGCTTTGCCGTTTATTATTGGTTTACCGTCTTTCAGTG
>JAYSYG010000028.1:0-7806 GCA_043716685.1 Sphingobacteriaceae bacterium
TCTTTTAATTCCAATAGTGAAGAAACGCCGTTAGGATTTTTAAATCCATTGTTATTAAATACATATATACTGTTATGGTTGGTAACATTCGCGTCGTGCTGGTTAAGCATATCCACGGTGGTTATTGCTTCGCCAGAAGCATATTTTTCTCCATAACTCATTTCCACTTCTTTGGTTTTTTTATCCAGTTTTACAATCCTGCTGAGATCTCTGAAACCAACATATACTTTCGTTCCTTCTTCATTTTCACTGAAAGCATTGGCATGCGTTGCAAAATTGGGAGTACAGGATTCTACTTTTTTAAAATTCAGGTCCTCGTCGCTTATATAATTACTCGCATCCCAAAACCAAATGAGTTTTCCTTCTTTGTTAAACTCAAGTAGAATTGTAATAGGTGTTCTTTTATACAACATTCCGTTTATGGTTGTTACATCGGGGCTGCATTTTAATTCCTGGTCACTAAAGTGGCCAAGCAACTTACGATATACTACTTTATCTCCCAAAACCATGTAAGTTCCCCTGTTGGTCTTTTTAAAATCATGGTGATACAAAATTGTATCCTGACCCATTATAAAAGGATGGGGCGCCTGCCATAAGACTTTGCCATTAAAATCTATTTCGTAGGGTACATTGAATGTTAAAAAAGTTACAGTATTGTCTTTTGTTATTCGCATGTCCCTGATATACATTTTACCAAGAGGCACGCTATCAACGGATGGAATAGCCCAGATTTGCCTGCCCTGACGGTTAATAATTGATTTGGTATAATCCACACTCATTACACCCCCCGCATGTTCTCCTTCTTTATTAGTAATAATATCAATGCGTATATTATCATAACTCTGGTATACAATTTTCATAATACTAAACCTATGGGGCTTGCCGGGAAGAAACTGACCTTTGTCTTTTTTAAGTGCAGAAATCTTCCAGAAATAGGTTCTCCCCCAGTCAAGATCTGCTATCCAGAATGCCGGCAGCGCTGCTTTTTTATTTACCAGCAACTCAGTAAAAGATGAGTCTTTATAAAGGCTTAACTCATATTCATCTGCGCCCTTTGTAAGATCTTCCTCAAAATAAATCGTGGTATAATTCAGCTTACTGTTTTCAGCTGGTATTATTTCACAAAAACAACGGGTTCCGAATAAGATCAGGCTGGTTATTAAAAATAATTTTTTATTGATCATTGTTTAAATACTATCGTTAGTGTTGTTTGTCATTTAGTCAGTATTACCTGAGTACTTTTTCTACCCGAATTCATGGATGTTACTACAATAGTAGCGCTGGTTCCCGGCTTAAAAACAAAGTTAAAATTAAGTATTTTATCTACCGTTGTTTCTTTTTTCACTGCGCTTACTGTTGTTTTATATACTGGCATTTTTTTTTCGGAAAATACCTGCACCTGGTAAGAATCATCAGCATTGCCCGTATTATGTATCTTTAATTTAAGTGAAGCTATACCGTTGGCGGCAGTTATATTTTTTGTTTCTGTAATAAAATAATAGCGTTTAAGTTCCGCAACCCAGTTGCTCTTGTACTGGGGCATATCCTGCCAGGTTGTATCCCCCGGCCTTCTCGATTTAACCATCGCATCCCATACAATTTCCTTTGAACGGGTAATTTCAAAGATCCTTGCCAAAGATCCGGTACAGATTAACAGGTTCGAATTAGGTAACTCAAGCACATTACCTCCGTTAAAAGTTCGGCCAGGGGTTAAAACATCAAAATTCAATGCAAATTTCCATAACAAAAGACTGTCTTTTGGGTTCGCATTGTCCTTTATTTCAAGCACACTTGAATACCAGCGTTCTGAGCGGTCCTGGGAATTACTGTTAAATACCAACAGGCTATTGTGATGGGTTACAAAAACATCCTGCTGTTTTCTGAAAAGGGAATTGCCAAGTATGGCATCGCCTGAAGGAAATTTCTCACCGTAGCTCAATTCCACTCTTTTTGTTTTTTTATCCAGCTTAACTATCCTGCTCAAATCTCTGAAACTGATGTAAATTTTTGTACCGGCTCCGTTTATGCTAAAAGCAGTTGAATGCATTGCCATAAGCGGCGCGTTTTCGCGTTTCTTTTTATAATTAAGGTCAACGTCCTTTATATAGTCGCCCGCATCCCAAAACCAAACCAGTTTCCCTTCTTTATTAAACTCAAGTAATACGGTCATAAGTACCTTACAATATATACTGCTGTCTTTTCTTACTATCTCAAAATTTTTAAGCTCTTCAATCGTGTAATTATCTGATACTTTTCGGTACACTTTTTTATTGCCAAGCACCATATACGTTCCATCCTTTGTTTTCTTAAAATCATGGTGGTAAAAAATCGTATCTGTGTTACTAATAAAAGGGTATGGTGCCGACCATAAAACAGTACCATACACATCCATTTCAGTAGGCACCTGGTCATTAAAAAAAGTAAGCGTGTTATTCTTTGTTACTTTCAGATCTCTCACTTGCACAGTGCTGGTGGATACCCATGGCATTTCAGGAAATGTCCATACCGGATTGCCATCCCTTGTATAAAGAGATCGCGTATAATCAATAGAAATAAAGCCTTCACTTTGACTTTCTTTTTTATTGGTTTTAACATCCAGCCATACCTCATCTGCGCCACTGTATTTGATCTTAAGTATAGAAAAATGATGGACTGCAGCCGGTGCCACTTCTTTTCCATCTTTTGAATAAACAGTTATTTTCCAATAGTAGGAATTTCCCCATGTTAATGCGGGAACCCAAAAGGCTGGTAAAGGCCCTTTTAAATGTGTAACCAGGTGGGTCAAATCAACGTCGCTGTAGAGTGAAAGAGCGTACCCGACCGCTTCTGTTTGCAGATCGGACTCGAAATAAACGCTGGTATAATTTAATTTACTACCCTCAGAAGGAATTATTTCTCCGAAACCGGGCAAGGAAATACAGAAAAGAAGAATTAGACAATTTAGCTTTAGTCTGAACATGAAAAAGAGTTACGGGTTGAAAAGGCTAAAATAGTCCAAAGTAGGGAATTAAACAATTGCCTTTGGTAAAGACAAAAAAAATCTCTTTTACTAGATGTAAATAAAAAAGCCCCCACCTGTTAAAGATGGGGGCCTTGTATATACTGAACACTCAGGCAATTGTTTTACCAAAACCTGAGTTGTTTCGGTATAAATGCATGGTGATTAGTGTTTCACGATTTTTATTACTTCAACCGATGCGTCAGATTGAATTTTCACATAATAAATTCCGTTTGCAAGCATGCTGATATTCATATTAATTTTTTCAGTACTAGCCGTGTTGCTTAATATCACCCTTCCTGCAAGATCAGTTACTTCTACCACTTTAACACTACCAGAGTTTGACTCTATAGTAAAGAACCCGGAAGTAGGATTCGGATAAATTCTCACTCCGCTTAATGTAGTAGTGATCTTATTTATTCCGGTACACTCACTTACATTTAATATATAAGTTGACATGCCCACACAACCATTTGCATTGCCACCGCTTAATGTATAAACCGTTGAGCTAAGAGGATTAACCACAGCAACAGGAGATTGAATGAATATTGAACTGGACGACCAGCTGTAAGTTGCTGCACCATTACCGGTAAGGCTAATGGATTCGCCCTTGCATATTTCATTAGGATTAATTGCAGTACTTGTGATCGTTACAGTTGGATTTGGAGTCACAGCAATCTGCACAGTAGCAGCAGATGAGCAATTAAGATTGTTAGTTCCGATTACCGAGTAAGTAGTAGTGGAATTAGGAGTTACCGTAATAACAGCATTTGTAGAAGACGTACTCCACATGTAAGTGTTTGCACCTCCCGCAACAAGATTGGCTTGCTTACCTGCACACACAACCGGTTCGTTGGAATAAGCAGTTACGTTAGGGCTTTGGTTTACCGTTACCATTTGTGTCTGAACAGTAGAAGCACAGCCACTTAGTGTACTGGTTCCAACAACCGAATAAAGTGTTGAGAAAAGAGGTGTGTCAGTAACCGTTGCTCCTGTAGCACCGTTGCTCCATGAGTAGGTATTGGCGCCGGTAGCATTTAAAATTACCTGCTGACCAGAGCAAATAGTAGTTGTGCTTGAATTTGCGGTCACCGTAGGTCCGTTTAACGAGCATGGAATGCTGATATCCAGGTCATCCCATGATAAATAGTACGCGCCGTAATTACCATTACTTGTAGCTCTTACTGCTATATAGTAAATACCGCTTGTTGAAACTGTGAATGTATTGGATAAAGATTTATAAATAAGACTTGATACGGGACCACCTGTCGTAGCAATAGTTACCAAACCTGTTGTAGATTGTGACGTACCACGTAAAATAGAAAGGTCTGTGAAATTTGTATAACCGTAATATTCCGTCTTATACATCAGCGAAGCTGAATACGTAATACCGGCATTTAACTGGATGCCATTTGTATAATAATAATTACTTCCGTTAACATAGTACCCGTAAAAAGCTGCATATTTTGTTCCTGAATTCGGGGACCTGTTTTGGTTCATGGTTGCAGTATAGGTTAAACAATTACCTCCAAGGCTATTAGATGTCCATGAGCAGTTAGGTAATTTATTAGTTCCATTTATTCCTTCAAAATCTTCATGATACGGAGCATTCATTGTTGTTGTACCTGCAACAGTTACATAGCCTACAGCATTAACACTTCCTCCGCCATTCGCGCAGGTCATTACTATACTATAATAGGTAGAATTAGTAAGATTTGGTGTTGTTATAACCCCGGTGTTAGCGCCAATTACATTTGTATACGGGCCTACCGCAGAGGTAAGTGAATATTTCCATTGGTAAGTTATACCTAAATCACTGTAATAGTTTGTAAGACCTAATGTAACGTTCTCGCCCGGACAAAGTGTATAACTTGCAGGCGATACTGTATTTACACTTGGGGTACCAACACAGTTTATGCTTAAGAATTCATGCGCCCCAATGTCAGGTTGTGTTCCTGATCGTGGATTGGTGTTAACATCCGAATAAACGCCTACTGCTGCACCAACGTTGTTAAGTGCGGTAGCAGTGGGGATGTAATTTTGACCCGCAGCATTGGTATATGCGGGATTTACATTAAATCCGTTTGCTTCAATTCCCTGTAACTGCAAAGCAGCCAGGCTTGTAACAGCACTTGTATAATAGCCAAGGTAATTTGTTCCGGACGTAGAAGTTAGGTAATAATTGTTTTTATCCCAGATAATATTCGAGGTGCTTCCGCTGTACATCACGTATTTTGTTCCTGTACCACCGCGCGATACACTTACAAGGTTGTTCTTGATCTCTACATCATAGCCACTTGTTCCTATGCAATACAATCCGTAAGTAGTACCCGAAGTAGATCCGGCGTAATCAAGAGAAATAGTGTTGTGATATACATAGCCATCAATATAATAAGCACGTATGCCATAAATTGTACCATTATGTTTAATATCAGAAATGATGTTGTTACGAACCGTGTTCGGATTACTTTTTCCACCGCCTGCTCCATTCCAGTAATTATAAATACCTGTACAGCTATTCGTGCTGCTCAGATGGGAATCAAAGAGGTTCTGGATCCTGTTTCCATCGATCATTGTTCCTTCTGCGTAATAAGAATAGATTCCGTAAATTGTTGTAGAACTTGTTCTGTTAGGACGCTGAATTGTATTGCCTTTTAAAATGTAATTTTTCGAATACCAGTAATGGTAAATTCCCATGGCATACCAATTGGTAATGTTGCAATTAAGCACCTTATTTCCGATGTTATAAGGCGTGCTGTTGCTACCCCACATCGAAATACCGAAATAACCACCGCTCATGATACAGCTACTCCAGGTGTTGTAGTCACCACTATTACTTTGGTAAGAATACCCAAGAACGTTTCCTGATAAAACAACCGGGATCTGGTTGGTAGATGTTCCCAGAGGCACAGAAAAGGTACAAGAAGAAAACATGTTGTTTGTTGCCCCGTTTGCCACGGCACAGGCAAAGGCATAAGTACCTGTACCTGATATATTGAGATTGTTAAAAAACATGTAGTCAGCCCCATTTAAAGCCAAAACCCAGGGTTGTGAACTACTTGAGGAGTTAAATGTTAAAAGCGCGCCGTTACCATTAATAGTAATTGTGTTTGTGGCAGAAGTACCGCTTATAACGTTAAAACTGGGTTGCTCTGTATAACCCGATGCTACAACAACGTTAACAACAAGTGGACCATTAACGCCACCTATGTTTAGGGTATTGGCCAGGGCGCTAAAAGACTGGTAATTCGTTCCGCCGGTAGCAAGGCCACTGTTAACGGTTACGGTTCCTGAGATTTGTGCATGGAGATTAATTGTAAAGAGCGACAGCAATACAATAAATGCCTTAAGGAGATTGTAGTTTTTTTTCATGTTTGTGAATGTTTAGTGTTTGTCCTCCAAACTTATTAAAAAAAACATTTAAAAAAGCATTTGTGTTGACAAAAATCAAGATTTAACATATCGGCGTTATTCGTCCGCTCCTACCCTGTCTTTTAACACAAGGCTTCCTCCAAAATAATTTCCCAGCAGCAGAAGTGCCAGGAGGCCTGCTTTTGCAATTACTTTAATCGTACTGTCGCTTGTCAGTTCAGGATAATGTCTGAATGATAGAAAAACAAAAACAGTATATCCGATCAACACCGTTGTGTTAATGCTTCCATGCAACAGTGCTTTATTTAAAGAGTTAGGTTTATCCTTAGCTACTGTTAACAGATCAATACAACCGGTTAGCACGGCAAGCCAACCCGCAATTACTCCTCCGGCAGCAGCATAAAAAGCAGAGAGGATAAATGCAGTATTGCCGGTGTATGCGGCAAGTAACGTGCACGCAAAATCCATTGGAAATAACGCAGATGGGAAATGGATCAGCATCACATGCACAGGATGGCCGGCTAATTTCATGTATTTAACTTAGTGCAAAAACAAGCAAAGCTATAAAACCACTTACTGCCAGTAAAGCATGCACAAATGCAATGGCCAGCGGACTCTCCTTTTTATTCATATCCCTTATAAACATGTAAAAACCACCCAAAGCAGAAACTACTAATAAAACGATACTTGCCATAGGAAAATTGGCTGGATTTTTAACTGCATAAACAATTAAGGAGATTAATCCCACTGCTGCAACCAGCCCGTGTGAATAGACAACACCACGTGGTGCTTCTTTTTTAGTAAGCCACTTAATAAGGATAATAAGCCCCAATACGGCGGCCAGCGCAAGACACGCAATTGTAAGATAGATTGTATTCATCGTATATATTTTTTTGATTTATATATTAGATGGATATGTGTAGAAAAGGTTACAGGGAAAACACGAATAAAATTAATTAATGGACGTGTTTTTTTGGGTGGATCTGGTTTAACACATTTTCTGCGATGCGACTGCACCGTACCAGGTTAAATTCAAACAGTTCTTCCATGGGGTAGGTTTCCAATAGTGTTTTTTTGAGCATTTCTTTTGCGCGGTTTAAACGCACCTTCACATTTGATGGGCTTATCATCAGGCTTTCTGCGGTTTCTGCTACATTCATCCTTTCTACCTCCCGCATCAGGAAAACCACCCGGTAATGTTCGGGAAGGGAGTCCAGTTTTTTTTCAAGTAAATGCCTTAATTCTTTGTTGAGGGATGTTGTTTCGGGGCTAATGCGATCATACTGGTTCATGGTAATTGTTTTTTGAGTGGTATCATTTAAAGAAGATTGTTTATTCAGTTTACGTAGTCGTTGAAGACTCTCATTAATAAGTATCCTGGTGAGCCAGCTTGCAAATTGTGAGCGTCCTTCAAAGAGTTGCAGATTTTCATATCC
>JAYSYG010000271.1:0-5526 GCA_043716685.1 Sphingobacteriaceae bacterium
GGCAATGTAACAGCGGTGAGCAAAACCCTTGATTATAATATGCTGAATATGATCGTTTATTTCAGTATCACACTTGGGCTTGTTCTTTTGGTTGAGTTAGGAAAGGTTTCTGTCGCCGGAAAACTCAAACAGATCCTTACACCTAAAACCATGTACATTGTTAATATTATTACCGGAGGCTTACTTGTTATATTTGGCCTCGTGCTTATTTATAACTATTTTTTTGAAACAACATGACAGAAGAAGACCTGGAAAAATTGCGCTTAAAGCTTTTGGAAACAACAAGTTTTCCCAGCGTATATATGTTTAAGCTTATTGTGCCAAGCGAAAACCGCACCATTGCACTCGTAGAGAATCTCTTTGAGGAGGGAACGGACATTCTCACAAAAGAAAGTAACAAAGGGAAATATACCAGCATTACTGCCAAACAGGTAGTTATGACTGCAGAAGAAATTATTGAGATCTATAAAAAAGCTGCTGCAATAAAAGGAGTTATGATGCTCTGATAAACACAATGAAACACAAGTTGCTGTCAGACTTCTTAGAAGTAAGTATAAATTTTTTTGGCGCTGAAATTGAAAGTGTTAAAAATAAAAACGGACTCGAATTTATGTGGCAGGGTCGGAAAGAAGTCTGGCCAAGGCATGCGCCCGTTCTCTTCCCTGTTGTTGGAAAACTTAAAGACAACTCTTTTGTTTATAATTCTACTTCATACTCACTTGGCCAGCATGGTTTTGCGCGCGATCTCGGATTTAAGCTGATAGCCACAAATTCATCGTCATGTGTGTTTGAGTTAAGCTCTGATGCCAAAACAAAAGAAAAATATCCCTTTGATTTTGTATTTCAGATAAAATATGAACTCGTTAATTCTACATTAACGACGCAATACAAAATTATCAATCCCGGGCAAAAAACCCTTTTTTTCAGCGTTGGGGCCCATCCTGGCTTTAATTGTCCATTATTGCAAAGTGAACAGTTTGAAGACTATTCCCTTGAATTTGAATCATCAACGTATCGTGTAACTGAACTAAACAATGGCTTAAGAAAGGAAAGTAAAAAAGAACTTACGCTCCCGAATCATAAGCTTTATTTGACACAAGAGCTCTTTGATAATGACGCGCTGGTTTTCGAAAATTATCAAATAGGTAAAATAAGTTTATGTTCCGAAAAATCTGCTCATAAAATAACCCTTGAATGTGCAAACTGGCCGTACTTCGGAATCTGGTCTAAAAAACGCAGCGGGGCATTTGTTTGTCTTGAGCCTTGGCATGGGGTCGCTGACCTGGAAACTACGGATAAGGATTTTACTCAAAAAGAGGGCATTTTAAAACTTAAGGGGCAAAAGCAGTTCGCGTGTTCATTTTCACTGACCTTTGCGTAGATTTTTGTTAATTTTCTCTATTTCAGTGGGTTAATGCTCCCCCAAATACAAGAAAAATCCTTATTTTTAGCCTCCTAAAAAATCATACTATGAATATTACAAAGCACACTGTTGACAATTTGAATGCCGAGATAACTATCTCTGTTACACCAACCGATTATGAAAACCGTGTAACCGAAGGAATTAAAAAGGTACAAAAACAAGCCAATATGCCGGGTTTCAGACCGGGTAAGGTGCCTGCCGGACTGATTAAAAAGCAATATGGAACACAGATTCTGGTTGATGAGATCAATAAATTATTAAATGACACTATCAACAAATACATAGAAGAAAACAAGATTGAAATTCTCGGAAATCCACTGCCAAAAGATCAGACTTCGGTTGATTTTAACAAGCAGACTGACTTTGAATTTGTATACCAGTTAGGTCTTGCGCCTGATTTTAGCGTAAACCTTGATAGCAAAAATACCTTTACCTACAAAACAGTAAAAGTTGACGATGAGCTGATCGAAAAGTACCTGAAAGATATTCGTCGTAATTATGGCAAGCCAACGAGTCCTGATGTTGCAGGAGAAAAAGATGTTGTGTTTGTTGATATTAATGAATTGGATGAAACCGGCGCGATTAAACCAGGTGGGATTTTTAAGAGTACCAGCGTAAGCTACGAGCGCACAAAAAACGAGGCTGCAAAAGCAAAATTATTGGGCGCAAAAAGAGACGACAAAATTGTTCTCAATATCAATGAGCTTTACGAAACAGCTTTGGATAAAAGTGTTTCATTGGGTATTGATAAAGAACTTGCAGAAACAACAGATTGTAATTTACAACTTACAGTTAAAAACATTTCCCGTTTAGAAGACGCGGAACTTAACCAGGAGCTTTTTGACAAGGTTTACGGAGAAGCAAAAATTACAAGCGAGGAAGAATTTAAAAACAAGATCCGTGAAGAATTAGGATTAATGTTCAATGCTGATTCTGAGAAATTCTTAAGAACAGAAGTTGAGAACAAACTTGTAGAAAAAACAAATCTTCAACTTCCTGACACTTTCCTTAAAAAATGGCTAGCTGTAGCAAACGAGAAACCTGTTACAGAAGAAGAAATTGAAAAAGATTATCCAAACTATGCGAAAGCTATGCAATGGCGACTGATCGAGAACAAGATCATTAAGGACAATAACCTGCAGGTTAGCGGCGATGAGGCAAAAGAAGAAGCAAAAAACTTTATTAAAAGCGAATATTCGCGTTACGGACAAGTGCCGACAGAAGAAGATCTGGAAAAAATTTCCAAAGATCTTTTAAGCAAGGAAAAAGAAGCGCAACGTATTTTTGAAAACCTCTACA
This sequence comes from Sphingobacteriaceae bacterium, assembly GCA_043716685.1. Lineage (GTDB taxonomy): Bacteria > Bacteroidota > Bacteroidia > B-17B0 > Aurantibacillaceae > Aurantibacillus. The sequence continues at coordinate 2,723 of JAYSYG010000271.1, forward strand.
GCAAAAAGGTATTGGGATTAATAAAAGAAAAATGTACTCTTGACACAAAAGAAGTGAGCTATGATGAGTTTTTCAAGAACTAATATCATTAATGGATTTAAAGCCCGTTCTGGTTCAGAATGGGCTTTTTTATTGCGGTAGCCCAGTCCTGGCTTATCGTTTAGTCATTTATATACGGATCGCTCATACGAAGCTTTCTGATCAATCCGAATGTTGGGGATAAGAAAATGTGAAACTAATCACGAAAGCGTAAAGTCATGTCGCGTATCTGGACGAATAACAAGTTCTCGATACCCGCCCGAACGATGTCAGTCGGGCGGCGCTTTTGCAAGAGGCAGGCAAAAGCTACTGAACTGATGGGCAGTATAAAAGGATGTCACGTCGAGGACTAATTTTTGGCAAAAAAAGTAATATTTACGGCGTTAAACTATAAGTTTGTTCGATTAGAAAATTCTCTATCTTTTGATACCGCATAACAGTTATTTTGAAGTTGAGAGTATCGATGGCTAAGGATTGTTGATCAAAAACAATCATTTAAAAACCGGTGATTTTATACACTCCGTAAAATACTTATGAACCCTTAGATTAAGCCTTTGCTAGCGGGCGTTAAAAAGCCAGGCGCTTGGGTCCATTGTCTTCTGACCCTTCCAGATCTGGAGGTTCATAGAAGTTTTATCTTCATCTTCGTTGTACATCACGGTCCCGATCACTTGCTTCACATTTACCTTTTGGCCGGTTTTTACAAGAATATCACCCAGGTTGCAATACACACTCAAATACTCGCCATGTCTTATAATCACAAGCTTCCCGCCGGTTGGTGAAACAGCAATACTTGTTACTTCTCCTTCAAAAACAGCGCGGGCTTGTGTACCCTTTATGGCGCAGATCTCCAAACCATTGTTAAACATCATAAATCCCTTAATAGCAGGATGTTCATGCTCGCCATAGGTTTCACATATAACTCCTTTAGAAACGGGCCACGGCAGCTTGCCACGGTTGTTTGCAAAATCGGCACTCAGAGCCACAGCCTCATTATTTAATTCAGGAACAAAAGGGATTTCATTTTTTTCCGGTTTTATTTCCGGTTCCGCCTTTTCCTCTTTTTTATCAGGCACCGTTGCATTCACCTTTTTCTTTTTTTCTTCTTTTGCTTTGGCTTCTTTTGCTCTCTTCGCTGCGACAACCTTCGCTTCTTCGGCCCTGGCCGCTTCCTCCATTTTACGTTTGATCTCCGCTTCTATCAACCGCTTAATAGACAATTGTAATTGAACTGCGTCTTCTTTCTTCTTTTCCAACTCTGTTTTTAATTCCTTTTCTTTTTTCTGTAGTTCTGTCAATACCTGTTCTTGTTCCGATTTTTCACCGCTTAATTGTTTCTTTTCTACTTGTTCGTTTCCTAACAGAAGATTTTTTTCATGGCGCTGCTCTTTAAGTTCATTTAATTTAGCTAACAGACTGGTTTGTGTATTGATAATTTCGATTGCCTGTTTTTTCCTGAACTCTGAATATTGCTGCATGTATTTTAAACGCGAATAGGCCTGGTTGAAACTTTCCGCTGCAAAAATATACATAAGAGCGCTGTAGGCATCCTGGTTACGCTGCGCAAAAACGATCATCTGCGCATATTCTTTTTTCAATTTTTCAAGATTATTTTTGAGCTGCTGGCTCTCTGTCTCATTTCTTTTAATGTCACGGTTAAGCTCAGCTATCTGGAGATTGATCGTATTAATAAGCTCCTGGCGCTTTTCGAGCTTCATGTTGATATTCACCAAAGCGCCAATAGAAGACTTTTTATTAGCTTTGGTTTCGCTAAGCATAGCGTTGATCTCTTTGATCTCATCATTGATCTTACGCTTTTTGTTTTCAAGATCGCGTTTGGAATTCCTGGAATGATGTTGTGAATAAACCGGCAAAACAAAAACAACAGAACAAATAAGCGCTGCAAAAAGCACTAATTTATTTCTTCTGTATCTGTATTGGATCATATTTTGCCGGGATGTTTAAGGACAGCTTCTGAGGCGTGTTTTTCTCTATGCGAACATAATCAATTTTTATGTTTGCTTTCTTTTGTGCCACTATATCAATATCAACATGGTATGGTGCATAAACACTGTCCTTTTGCATGAATTTAGAATAGTTGGCTATGAATTGCCTGTTTGTGGAGGGCTCTATAAATTCGTTCCTTAAGATCTTATAATTATCGGGGTTTAATGTTAATGTCTGCAATGAGTTTTTAAGTTCCGAGGTTCCGGTCTGGATCCTTCTCAAACGGCGTTTTCTTTCTGTACTAAGTAAATAATGGCAATTCTGCCGATCGGTTACGGGTTTTAACTTAGATTCGTCTTCCTGGAACTCTGCACTGTTTCCAAATAGAACGGCCTGCAGTAAGTCAAAATCAAGATCGGCGTTCAACAGATCGTTGATATAATTAAAATCTCCTTTAAAATATGTTTTCTGAATGTAATTCACAAATTTAACGGAATCCTTAGTAATAAGCATCTTTGCAACCTGCAGCCCTAACAGGTAGTGAATGGAAACAAGCATGGCACTGTCTTTACGAATACTTACCTTAATGTCGAAACTTTCTTCTTTTTCCTCTACCAACGATTCTACATTTGCTTTTGCCGTAACCCAATCAAACAAGAATTCGTTTTCCTTTGCATGTTTGCTTAAAGTACGCGCGCTTTTGTAATCGAGCCTGCATCTATTGTTTAACGTATCTTCGGTAACCGCAACAGGCACTTCTGTTTTTGTAGTTTTCTTTTTGTTCTTACAGGATCCGGCAACAACCGTTAAACCCATAG
>JAYSYG010000272.1:0-5498 GCA_043716685.1 Sphingobacteriaceae bacterium
AAAGCCGGCTTCGAAAATTTATTACATACCGATACCATTATGGCGAATGCTTTTACTGAGCATAAAGCCTTAGTGGATTCTTTGAAATCCCATACAAAGAGGAGCGACCTTAAAAAGAAACTGAAAGCAATCCATGAACAGGAATTTGGTTCTTCAAAGATCATTTCTATTAACCGCGAGGAGAATTTTGCGAAGCGCCATGGCAGGACAATAGCCGTGGCAGCAAGCACTGCATTTATTGCTGTATTAAGTACAGTGGCCGTATTAAGCACGGGTGGTTATTTACTGAAACAACAAAGTAATCAGATTACTGATCTTAACCGCGTGGTAATGGAATTGAAAGCCTCCAGCGATGGGGTTGTTGAAGGAATTAAAGAAGGCAGTAAAAAAATACCATATGCACCCGCAAATCTGGAAGGAAGTGCTTTCGCTATTAATAATAAAGGTTACATTTTAACCAGTTATCACATGGTAAAAGATGCAGACAGCATTTTTATCAGGAATGCTACTACTGAAAGAGCGCTTACAAAACTGGTTTTTTCTGATCCCAGTTTGGATCTGGCAATCTTAAAACTTGAAAACAAGGATTTATATAAAAACTGGCAGGTTCCCTTTTCTTTGAATGAGAAAAATACGGATATAGGTGAAAAAGTCTTTACTTTAGGTTACCCACGCAAAGAAATGGTTTATGGTGAAGGATCTTTAAGCTCCTTAAGCGGCTATTCTAATGATACCAACATGTACCAGATTTCCATACCGGTTAACCCGGGAAACAGCGGCGGCCCCCTTTTGGACGAAAATGCCAATATAATTGGTGTTATCAGGGGTAAAATTACAGGCGAAGAAGCAACTGGTTTTGCAATTAAAGCCAACGAAATCCTCAATTCCATCAAAACGTGTGAAATTGACAGCACAAAACAGGATTTATTGGGCCAGAACAGTAAAAAAACCGGCTTAAAAAAGCTAAAACGCTCCGAACAAGTGAAGCGCATTAACCCTTATGTGTTTAACATTTTGGTTTATAAGAAAGACTAGATCGGCGTCCGATTTTTGTGCTTTAGGATTAGTTTTGAACTTAATTAACTTCATCTTTTTCAGTCACTTAACTTGTTATCAACGGCTTTTAAACCGCTTCCTAACATTCACCAAAGAGCTTTAAAAAATATTAACTTAAGTATTCATGTTAAAACTAAGTTATTAACAATTTAATAGTTAACTTAGTACCCTAAATAAGCTCTCATGTTTGAAATCCTAAAACACTTTGAATCTAAATACGGTCTCCTCAAGAAAAAAGGATTACGCATTGAAGGTTTGTCTATGATAGACCCAAAACGCAAAAAACATGTAATAATGGTTAGCAAACCATTTATGTTTGACAATCGCCAACTTCCTAAAACGTACGAAGGGCTTGATATTAAAGCAAAAATTGAAGGTATTTTGCCTAAAGAATTTGCCTTTAAAAAAGATGCGATAAAAAAAGAATACGTTTGGGCGCCAATGAAATTTGAAAAATACGTTGACCGTTGCTCAGAAGAAATCCGTAAAAATTTTAATAACCCCGACATGAGCCGCCAGGAAATGCTGGATGCGCTTGCTTTCGGGAATTTTGAAGAACATAAAAAGAAGAGTTTACAATTAATGAAGGATGGTAAAATCCCGCCATTCAAAATGAATTAGTGCTGTTTCTTGTTTAAGAGAGTAAGTAACAATTGTCATAATTAAGGGTTAAACAATTAGTTGCTTTGGTTGAAAAAGTCGGTTGGTTACCGACTTTTTTCTTTTTAACCCTGACAGGGTTATAGCAAATCATCCATACCCCTGTCAGGGTTCACACTAATCAATAATCTGCAACAAGGTCCTAAACGCTGTATACTTATCCCCAAACATTTTTTTATGCTCCGCCTGCAAAGCTGGTGCAAATTCCTGTTGGTATTTTTCAATATCTACCATTTCCAAAAATTTATATTGCACCGAAAAAGTATGACCTTCATCTTCCACATATAAAACTTTAACCATCTGGCTGTCGATGAAGCAACCTGTTTTCATAAGATCAGGAATGTGTTTTTCCTTCATCCATTGTGCCCATTCGCGGTGAATATCGTCGGCTACATTTACCGTAACATTGTATATAAACATTGGCTCTAAATTAAAAAGAATAAGCCGGAAATTTAAAACAATAATTGCTGTAAATGCTGGCAATATTTGTAATTTTACTTGTTATGAATTTCCTGAATTGCTTAAAAATGAAGCGAACAAAGACAATACAGGCGTACCATACTGGCCTACAAAAAAGAATGCTACCACTATATGAAAACAAATTTTGTTGAAGAATTGCGCTGGCGCGGCCTGTTGCAGGATATTATGCCCGGCACGGAAGAGTTACTTGAAAAAGAAACTGTAACCGGCTATATAGGGTTTGATCCAACAGCCGATTCTTTGCATATTGGGCATCTCACCCAGGTATTTACCTTATTGCGTTTTCAAAAAGCTGGGCATAAACCAATAGCGCTTATTGGTGGTGCTACCGGAATGGTTGGCGACCCAAGTGGAAAGTCTGCAGAGCGTAATTTACTGGACGAAGAGGCTCTGAACAAAAACGTGGCGGGTCTGAAAAAACAGCTGGAAAAATTTCTCGATTTTAATAGCACCGCGAATGGCGCGATACTTGTAAACAATTACGATTGGATGAAGGATTATTCCTTTCTTACGTTTATTCGTGATATAGGGAAACATTTAACCGTTAGCTATATGATGGCCAAGGATTCTGTAAAGAACCGCCTTGAAACCGGCATGAGTTTTACAGAATTCAGTTACCAATTGTTACAGGCATTTGACTTTTATAAATTGAATGAAACAAAAAATTGCAAATTGCAAATGGGGGGTTCCGATCAATGGGGCAATATAACAAGCGGAACAGAACTGATCCGTCGTAAGGCAGGAGGAGACGCTTATGCTTTAACAACGCAGTTGATTCGCAAAGCTGACGGAACAAAATTCGGAAAGACTGAGAGTGGTAGTGTCTGGCTCGACAGAACTAAAACCAGTCCTTATAAATTTTACCAATTCTGGATCAACACATCAGATACAGATGCAAAGAGCTGGATAAAAATATTTACATTTTTCTCAAAAGAAGATACGGAAACTATGGTCGCTGAACATGAACAGGATCCGGGAAAACGGATCTTACAAAAATCACTGGCTAAAGAATTGACAACCCTGGTGCATAGTGAAGAAGATCTTAACAGCGCAATTGAAACAAGTTTGGTTTTATTTAATGGTGGGCTCAACGAACTTACAAAGCTTGATGAACAGACATTCCTAGATGTTTTTGACGGACTGCCACAATTTTCGGTAACAAAATCTGAACTGGAAAACGGAACAGGCGTACTCGAATTACTTGCTGAAAAAACAAATGTGTTTCCAAGTAAAAGCGAGGCCCGGAAAATGATCCAGGGTGGAGGCGTTAGTATCAACAAGGAAAAGGTAGAAAGCCACGAGTTAATTATCAATTTATCACATTTAATAAATAAGAAATACCTCGTTATTCAGAAAGGTAAAAAGAACTACTACCTCTGCAGCGTTAATTAATTATGGCACTCAAACACTCGCAATACCTTAAGCTTTCTCAAAAGTTATTACCGCAGCAGATCCTGCTGATGAAGCTATTGCAATTGCCAACGCTTGCTTTAGAAGAACGGATCAAAGAGGAGTTGCAGGTTAATCCAGCTTTGGAAGAAGACCAGGATAATAGTGCTACCGAGGAAGAATTATTTAGTAACGAAAATGAAACGGAACCCGCAACTGAAGAAGAGTTTGACGATAACGGGGAATTTAAGGAAGAAGAAATGAAAACTTCGGCAAGCGACGTGGAAATAGAGGACTACATGGATGCCGAAGAACTGGATTCTTATAAATATGAAGTGGTAAACAAAGGGCCGGATGATGAAACCCGCGATTTCGTTGTTGTAGAAGGCATTGGATTCCAGGAAATGCTGGAGCAGCAATTGGGACTTAAAGATATTAGCGAAAGAGAATATACCATTGGCAACTACCTGATAGGTTGTCTTGACGAAGACGGTTATATCCGCCGCGAACTTGACCTTATCGTAGATGACCTGGCGTTTAATTATAACATCACCACCGATGTAAAAGAAATTGAAGCGGCATTAAAGATCATTCAGAGTTTCGATCCTCCCGGAGTAGGTGCACGTAATTTACAGGAATGTCTTTTAATTCAACTGGAGCGCAAAACCGAAAAAACAAAAGAAGTCATTCTTGCCATGGATGTGATCAAACACCACATGGAAGAGTTTTCCAAAAAACACTACGATAAAATTCTGAAGCGCCTTGAGATCGATAATGAAGAGCTCAAAGATATTATTAACGAGATCACACACCTGAATCCCCGTCCGGGAAATAGCGATACCAAAGAAAGTAGTTTTAGTGCCGTTATACCTGATTTTATTATTGCCGTTAATGATGGAAAACCCGAACTAAGTATTAATGGACGTAATATGCCGGATCTGAAGATCAGCAAGGATTACAAGGAAATGCTCAGGGAATACACAAAGAGCAAGGACAAAAGCAGCAAGGAGGCCTCTGGATTTATAAAAAGTAAAATTGAAAGCGCCGGTTGGTTTATTGAAGCTCTGCAACAACGTTACGCAACCATGAGCATGTGCATGCAATGTATTCTGGAATACCAGAATGAATACTTTGCAACAGGTGATGAAAGTAAGTTGCGCCCCATGATCTTAAAAGACATTGCTAGCCGTGTAGCTCTTGATCTTTCAACCGTTTCGCGGATGGCAAACAGCAAATATGTTCAAACTCCCTACGGCACTTTTTTGCTAAAAACTTTTTTTAGTGAAAGCATGAGCACGGATAGTGGGGAAGAAGTAAGCAGCCGGGAGATAAAAAATATTTTAAAAGATCATATTGAGAAGGAAGATAAAAAACATCCTTTAACCGATGACGAACTCTGCGCAAAACTTAATGAAAAAGGCTATAACATTGCGCGGCGCACCGTTGCTAAATACAGAGAGCAATTGGACATTCCGGTCGGAAGAATGCGGAAAGAAATTTAAAAGGAAGTTCTGGTTTTATTGAGTTCGCCCCATTTCTATTTCATTACCCGGAGTTGTATTTATCGCAAAACGCTTTATTTTAATTATATCTTCCACTTCCAACCAGGCATACTGACCATTTACTCGTAATCCCCAAAAACCGAGTTGACTTTTATAGAATGGCGCTTGACATCCACTCAGGTAGAAGATACTATTCTGATTCGACCAGCTATCTGCCGAATTTATTTTTTCGGTTGTTTTATAGAGCCTTGTTGACCCAAACCCATCGTTAAGCACGCTAACAAAAGCATTTGAATGAAGAGGTTGGATACCACCATAAGTTTGATAGGACGTGCAGTGCTGACAATCAGTTGCATATTGACTCCTATTAACATAAATTCTAAAATCAGCGATATTATCTATGTCAAGATC
>JAYSYG010000273.1:0-1722 GCA_043716685.1 Sphingobacteriaceae bacterium
TGCATACGGATTTGCGGGAATGGGGCCTTACAGTGGTGGACAGGCTGAATATCTACGTGTGCCACATGGTGATTTCAATTGTTTAAAATTGCCTGAAGATGCTGTCGAAAAGGAAAATGATTATGTAATGTTATCTGATATTTTTCCTACCGGATACCATGCAACCGAACTGGCTAACGTAATGCCCGGGGATTCTGTAGTTATTTATGGCGCAGGTCCTGTCGGCTTAATGGCGGCGCATTCAGCAAGTATTAAAGGAGCCGGCCAGATTATGGTTGTTGATAATCATCCGGACCGTTTAAAACTTGCAGAGGAATTGGGAGCTATAGCCATTGATTTTTCAAAAGGTTCTGCTGTTGAACAGGTACTTGAACTTACTAAAGGTGTTGGTGCTGATAAAGGCTGCGAATGTGTGGGCTACCAATGCTGTGATAAACATGGCGAAGAACATTCCAATATTACTGTGAATGAACTGGTACAGGCTGTGAAAGCAACTGGTTCTATCGGGGTTGTTGGGGTGTTTGTACCTAAAGACCCTAAATCAAAAGATGAGCTTCAGAAAAATGGACATATGGACTTTGATTTTGGCCAATTCTGGATGAAGGGACAGCGTATAGCTACCGGACAGGCGAACGTTAAATCGTATAATCGTCAGCTTTGCACATTGATCTCTGCGGGTAAAGCCAAGCCTTCCTTAATTATCTCACACGAAATTTCCCTGGATGAGGCACCCGACGCTTACAAGCATTTTGACGCCCGCGACAAGGGTTGGACGAAAGTGATATTGAAGCCTTAAAACTCTTCAAAAAAAAAGGTGTATAAAATTTAATATAACCAACAGACGGCCTCATCGATTATAAGCGATGAGGTCCGTTTTTATACTAGCTATCCCAAGGAGCTGGAATTCAGCGTTTCTTTAACATTGGGAACACTATTAAATAATCCATCGCGTTGAATGCTTCATTTTGCTGAGTGATTCAGTCACGACCTCTAGGGGAGTGTGGAATTCATTTGGCTGCCCAATTTTTTCAATTTCCAGGTAAAGCTGGCCCATGCAACTAATTAATCCGTCCCTTGCTGAATCTTTTTATTTTTGATGACTTTCGTCCATCAAAATTTATCGGACTCGTTTTTAGATACCCATTTGATCTCTGTACGGTTATTTCAGTCTTCGCTGTTGTGCTCCACGATGTCACCTTTTGTCATCTTTTTCAGATTAAATAAATTGGTAACCCAGTACTTCTAACTGCACAGGTTTGCAAATGCAGCTGTTCTTACAGTTAACAGGAAGTTGCAATTTATCCTGTAAAAACAGGTAATTCTGGCTTCCGTATTCCGCGTTCTTCTAGATCTTACAGGAAATTATAAGATAATTGAAAATGGATTCGAAAAAATTTCGGTGAAAGACTATGATTGTCCGGTAAAATTGAAGCAATAAAATTTGAGAATAGACTCCCAAGAAGCTTTAAATTTAAAATACGGTAAGCTATGATAAACCGCCTGAATACATCGTTTCTTAGAGAAAATGAGGCACAACTTTAAGTTAACTGTATGCCTTGGCGTCGTGTTTATTGTTCTGTTGGGCTTTTTATTTACTTTGGTGCCGTGCGAAAGATAATTTTTAATTCGGGCATTATTTAAATCTATACCTATTTCCTTTATTACAAGCAAAATAGCTTAAACAACAACAGAATAAGAAGTTTTCTTGACTTACTAAATCTC
>JAYSYG010000274.1:0-5475 GCA_043716685.1 Sphingobacteriaceae bacterium
AAATTTTAAAAATGGCTTCTAACGCACTTGAGGCAGTAAAGGCGATACTGAGTGAAAAACCTGATCTTGTTTTTTTAGACGTACAAATGCCTGGTTACAATGGCTTTGATGTACTCGACCAGATAAAGGAAACCTCATCCACAGTAATTTTTACTACAGCTCATAAGGATTACGCCATTAATGCATTGCGCAGAGGGGCATTTGATTATCTTTTAAAGCCTATAGATAGTGATGAATTAAAATACTGTATCCAGAGAGCGCTTGAAAAAATTACTAAAGACAAAGGTATTCTTTCTACTTCTGCTCCAATGCCTGGTATAATTGAATTGTCAGTTAAAGATGGTATTATCTTTATTAAACCTGAACAAATCATTCGCCTTGAAGCATCAGGAAGTTATACCCAGTTTTTTATGGAAAATAACATCAAGCACGTTGTTTCTAAAAGTATGAAAGAATATGAGGCCCTTCTTGATCCGGCAATATTTTTCAGGTGCCATAATTCCCATATTATCAATTTAAAAAAGGTCGCTAAGTTTACGCATAGCAATGGTTACTTCGCTGAACTGTCTAATGGTTCAATAGTTGAGATTGCCAGGAGGAACAAAGATTTATTTTTACAAAAATTAAAAACGATAAATGCCTGAACAGGTTAATTTTTCCCTGGCTCTTTGCGTGTGTACTTAAGATTTAAAAGATTCATTGGGTTAGTATTTAGTCCTTTAATACGATGGCTAACAAGGCGAACCACTTCATCATAAAATAAAGGTATTATCGGAGCTTCATCTATTATCAGGCTATCCATCTGCCTGTATAGTTTTAATTTTTCATTCAGATCATTTATATTTTGTACTCTTTCGTAAGCACGGTCAAATGCATCATTCTTAAAATGAAAAAAGTTTACGCCATGTGGTGAAAAATTTTTACTGTAAAATAAGCTCATAAAATTTTCCTCATCAGCATAATCGGCCTGCCATGATTTTTTAAAAAGGGTGTATTCACAGCTATTCACTGCTTGCCGCAACACAGAAGGCTTTTCGATACTGATGTTTATCTTGATATTATTTTCGGCCAACTGCGATTGAATAAACTCAACCTGTTCTTTGTAATTATCTGTCACGTGAAGTGTCATTTCCGGCAGTCCCTTGCCTTCAGGAAACCCTGCTTCCACAAGTAATTTGCTTACCAGGTCGGGCCTGTATGTGTACCCTTTTACTATAGTGGGATCATAACTTTTCATTCCCTCCGGAATAAAGCCTGCGTGCGCCGGTTTACCCAGGTTATTTCTTAAATACTTTATTAGCTTATCGCGGTCAAAGCCATAGTTAATAGCCTTTCGAATAGCCTTTAGTTTTAAAGGAGAGTTTTTTACAAGAGGAAGATCCGGGTCAACAAGTATTCCAACATAATCTGTTTTCAGGTAGGTTTTTTTCTGGAGATAAAATTTCTTCTGGTATAACTCTCTTAAATTCCCTTCTTTGTCAAGTACTTCGTTTGTATTAAATGCTTCAGCACCACTTACCATGTCAAATTTATCATTCAAAAGTTCCATAAATGCGGTTTCTCTGTCTTTAATGAAAGAAATAGTTACGGCATCAAGGTAAGGCAACTGCACATTTTTTTTGTCTCTTTCAAAGTAACGCGGGTTTTTTAGCAAGATCAGTTTTGTTCCTTCATCCCATATTTTAAACATAAACGGCCCTGTACCAACCGGGTTTTTCCTGAAATCTAATTTGTAATAATCAATTGCTTCGTAGGGAAGCACGCTAAAATATTTCATGGTTAAAATATTTATGAAGGTGCTGAAAGGTTCTGTGAGATAAATTTTAAATACAGAATCATTCTCGGCAATAAAGCCTTTATAATTTGTTTTTTCAGTACGGTCTATTTTATCGAGCAGTGTAGTGGCACTACTCACTTTACTGTCAAAAAGCCGGTTGAAGCTAAAAGCAAAGTCTTTGGCATTTATCTTTCTACCCTTGCCATTTTCAAAACAGATATTGTCGTGAAAAAAGACATCACTTCGCAGATAAAACGTATAACAAAGTCCATCAGTACTCAGGTCGAACCGTTTTGCTATGCAGGGTTCTACGTTCAGGCTGTCATCCATTTGCACAAGCCCGTTAAATAATTGATTAACCGGCCCTATATTTTCAAAATTACTCGCAGCAGCAGGATCCAGGGATGTGAGCCCGTTCATCTCATTGTAATTGAAAATGGTCCGGGCATCCTCGTCCTTGTTGCCATCTTTACAACACATAAATGCGAGAATAAAAAAAACAGGAAATGCAAAAGCCGTTTTGAGCATGTACAAATATCCTCCTTACATTCAGGATAAGAAGATGTAAGACTGTTCAATTATACACAAACGCTTGTGAAGAGGCATTTAAGGTTCTACTTTAGGACTATCTGTAGTACTGGCCCCATTAAAATTGAAGCTCAGTGTTACACGCCAGGTGCGTTGAAGAGGGTTGTTTATGGTTGTGGGAATTAAATAGGAAAAATCAACTCCTATCACATTAAAATTAAAGCCGGCACCAACAGTAAAGAACTGGCGCGCCCCTTTATTTTTCGCCTCATGGAAATAACCGGCTCGCACCGCAAATATTTTATTATAACAGTATTCAACGCCAACGCTTTTGTTTATTTCCTGCAATTCTTCTTTAAAGCCGCCCGGGGCATCATTAAAAGACTGAATAATTCCTGTAGGCACATCCACATTCGGATCTTTTCCTCCTCCTGGTTCAATTACCTTTTTTCCGGTTGCCGGATCTATTTCAATTTGTGTGGTCTCATTTCCAACTGAATCTTTTTTATGTTGATATTTAGGAGGTGTTGGAACCAAAAGTTTATTAAAATCCACATAGACACCAAAAGTATTATAATCATCTATATCCATTTTAAGACCACCACCTAAACGCATGTTCATTGGAATAAAATTCTGGTCATTCGAATATTTGATCTTTGCACCAATGTTTGTAAAGGCAAGACCAAGTGTACCTAAAGCATTTTTACCACCAAGCTTAAATTTATTACTTTTATAATACATGCTTAGGTCAACGGCAAATGTACTCGCTGCATTACCGGAACTCCCATTAAAATAAAGCCTGCTGATGCTTGAATTAATAAAGCGGGTTGCAACACCTAAGGAAAAGTTTTTTGAAAGCTTCTGCGAAAACGCCAGATCTATAGCAAACTCATTCGGCTTGTAGGAACCCTGACTTCCGCCCACAGCATCAGTTAGCTCAATATTACCAAGACTGAAATAACGTAAGGAAGCACCAACCGTTTGTTTATCGTTTATTTTAGCATAGCCCGTTAAATAGTACATGTTTATATCCGGAACTAATAGCCTTAACCAGGGAGTAACAGTGCAGCCTACCCCAAATTTTTTGTCCATAAACGCAAGCTTACTGCCATTCCAGTGAATCGAATTCACATCCGGATCTGTCGCAACGCCAACGTCTCCCATTGCACCTTGCTTACTATCGGGACTAATTAATAGAAAAGGAACAGCGGTAGTGATAGGGTTAATAGAACCCCCTAATTGCTGGGAACTTATTCTTGAGCTTTGTGCAAAAGCGGCTTTTGATCCAACTAAAGTTAATGCGATTAAAAAGTGTTTTTTCATTAATATCTTTTACTCTAAAAAAAGGTATGCAAATTTCGGGCTACTAAAATACTAATTTAGTATAACCAATTTTTCTATTTTTTCTGCTTTTTTATTATCAACGTCTAAGATAGCTAATTTATAAATATAAACGCCCCGGCCCAGTTTATCTCCATAGTCATCTCTTCCGTCCCATTCAATGCCTTCAGACATAGCGCCTTCGCAGATTGTTGATTTTTGTATTGTTTTAACGATTTTACCAGTTATTGTATAGATCTGCACCGTTACTTTTAGGGGATTGCATGCCTGATTGTGCTCAAAGATAAATTTTGTATGTGTGGTAAAAGGGTTCGGGTAATTTAATACATGTTTTAAAGCGAGTTCGGCACTTTTTGCCACAATAAAGTCAGAAGTTACCGTAGTAGAGTTGTTTTGAATATCCCATACACGGAACGTTAAAGTATGCTCTCCTTCTTTTAGTTCATTGTATGGATAACGCACCCGACCACTCTGGTAACTATTCAGGTTGGCTTCATAATAATCATTCAATACAACAGGTTTACTGCTGTTGGCATCCAGAATCACGGAAATATCATGACCAATTCCTGTTCCAATAGTATTGATTCCACTCGAGTCCAGCAGGTCGGCAAAAAGCACGGGTTTCTCGTTTGTAAGCCCGCCGTTTACAAAATTCTTATCATTTAAAAATAAACTCACCTGGGGCCCGTCATTATCAGAAAGCACACCTTTCGAAGAGCTGCCTCCAACGATCAGCTTGTTGTAGTATCCACCCGCATCTACACTCCCGTTTGTGGCGTAGTAGCTTATTTTACCAGGACCAGGAGCAAAACTGATATCTTTTGGAACTATAAACGTAAATGAGAAATCACCGTTTGTTACAAGCGATTTTCCCCTGTAAAGAATGTTTTTTTGCATCTTAAACTGAAAAGGATAGATCTGTGAAGTGTCCTGGTTGCTGTATTTAACACCCGATTCAATCGTATTCAGTAAACACACCACCGTTTGTTCCTTATCAAAAACAGTCGGGTAAACAAGGCCATTAAACGTAGTGAGTTTGTTGCCGGCATTATCTGCGACATACCCTTTGATGGTTATTTTTGAAAGCGCTCCAAGCGTGTCGGAAACTGAAGGCGTAACGGCAACATTGTTAATTTGAGAAGTAATCACTTTATCCTCCGGGTAAGCCAAAACGAGTGCGGGATCACCAAGGAGGTGAAAATTCGCGTAATAATAATTTTGTCCAACCGTAGCTTTTGTAAGTGCAATGGCATCGCCTAATGCAGGCCATTTGCCATTTGGTAAGCGCGTAAACAATCTTTTAAGTACCTCTGTATTGATGATCTCGTTAAAGGTAGAATAAGCCACCCTGCAGGTGGTATAAAGAGAAATGGCCCCGCCTTTTGGATTGAGAAGGCAAACTTCACCGGCAGACGTTCTTCCGGGATCATCGTAGCGGCTGAATTCGCAGGTAGCAGTAATAAATAATGGAAGCTTATTGAAATTATCAAGCGCGTTAATAATGTCCATATCGATCATCCTTTCAGCTGTTAAACCAACCTCTCCGCCGTGACCTGTATAATTGAAAATAAGCGTACCCTTTTTAATCCTTTTTAAAAAATCCTCTGCTGCATCCGGATACCTGTTCCCTCCGGGTGTACTAAACCGCTGGTATGCATCCAGGTTAATCTGGTCAATATTGTAATTCGGCGCAACATTCTTAACCGCTTTGGTAAGGCCGTCCGACTGAATCATGTGTGTACCCTTGTCTTCATCGTCACCAAGAAACAACAGCCATGTACGCCAGTCGCCCATCGGACTTTCATTTAAGTTACTGCAGCCTGATTCGG
>JAYSYG010000275.1:0-1718 GCA_043716685.1 Sphingobacteriaceae bacterium
GCCATAGATTTTGATTACAAAACCATTCATAAACTATCGGTTACCGTAGATCTTAATGAAAAATATAAGATCGATTTTGTACCCGGCAACAGCTCCTTCAGTAATGGATCGCTTGGTTTTGAACTTGTTTATAAGGCGACAGACAAGGCTCTTTATTTTACAAATGCCATTTCAATTAACCAGGCAACTATTTTTCAAAAAGATTTTAAAGATGTGGATTACATCATAAGCAATTACAAAAAAACAAAATCAAATTCTGTTTCCTTAACCCATAAAAAATAAGCGTATGAAGAAATTTATCTGTGTACTCCTGTCGGTTCAATCACTTTGTATTTCCGCACAAAAGTTTTACCATTCGGGTTATACCTGGGAGAAAACCCCTAAAGTATATGTTCCTACAGAAACTGAGAAAAAATCAGATCTCGTGGTCGTGTCTGAGAAAAAAATTCATGAGGTTGCTTATGATTCCGACGGTCAGGCTGTGATCTATGAAACTGTTCATACTATTTACCATGTTAACAGCGCTAAGGCTATCGACGGCGTGAATAAAGGTTATATGGCCCTGAGCGGCATTCTCGAAGAAATTGACCTGAAGGCGCGCTGCATTACTCCCGAAAATAAAGTGATGTATTTTAATAAGTCGTCTATAAAAAGTGTAGATAATCTTGAAGGAGCCGGAGCGTATAAAATTTTTGCCATTGATGGTGTGGATGCCGGTTGTGATGTGGAAGTACTTTACACAAATAAAAAACAATTTTATTCATACGGGTATCATTATATTCAATCGCGCTCACCAATCGTTTATTTTGAAAGCAGGCTTATTTCGCCTAAAAACCTGGTTTTTGAAACAAAGGGATACAATGGGATGGAAAACTTTGTGCCGGAAACTTCTGACACTGTTAAAAACCACCTTGTGCTGATCAAAAAAAATATAGTAGCGGCTGAGAAGGAAAAATACTCGGCAGACAAAGCAAACTACATGAGTCTCCTTTACCAACTGGCTTACAATACCGACAGGAAAAAATCTAAAATTTATACCTGGGATATTATTTCCAGGGAGTTCTATACCTCCCTTTATACTCTTGAAAAAGGTGAGGTAAAGGCGGTTGAAAAACTACTCGATAAAAATAAAATAGCAAAACTGCCCACAAACGCAGATAAAATTAAAGCGCTTGATTCCTATTTCAAAACAACATTTGAGATTAGTGATAATTACAGTGAGATTGCATTTGATAAAGCAATGGATACAAAGAAAATGGGAAATACCAATGGGATGAAATTTTATATCGGCGCTCTTAAGATCATGCAAATTCCTTTTGAGCTGATAATCGCTCCTGAAAGAACGGATATCAAATTTGATCCCAAATTTCCGTCGTATGTATTCATGAAGGAGTTTATGCTGTATTTTCCTGAAACAGACAAGTATGTTTCTCCACTGAGTCTGTATAGCCGCTATGGTTTTGCTGCGCCAGACATGTTAAACAACGAAGGTCTTTTTATTAAGGAGGTAAATATTGGTGAAATCTCCTCTTCCACCGCTAAAACAAAAAGTATTTCAATTACTAACTTTAAAGATTCTTATCACAATTCCAACGTAAAAGCAACGCTTGATTTTGAAACAAAAACCGCGAAGCTGGATGTTCTTCAGTCGTTACAAGGCTATAATGCGTATTACGTGCAGCCCATTTACCGTTACCTGACCGCCGAACAGAAAGAAG
>JAYSYG010000276.1:0-5466 GCA_043716685.1 Sphingobacteriaceae bacterium
GCCAGTGGCATAGAGTCTAGTTTTTTCTTTACCAGCATTAAAATATCGTCAGATGATTCATGGTATAAAACAGATGTTCTGTCTGTGCTTGTATCCAGAACATATTTATAACCTCCTTCTTTTGCAACTGCTTCAATTCCTTTTTTAGCTTTTTCCATAATAGGCGCTGTTAATTCAGCCGATTTACGCCTGTATTCCTGATCTGCCTGATTTCGGAATTCTTCTATACGCCTTTGTAATTGTTGCAATTCTTCTTCACGGTTCTTTTTCAGAAGATCGCTCATCGTTGGCTGTTTTTCCATATAGTCTTTGTACTTATTTTCAAGTTCTGTTTGCATGGCAATACTTTCCTGCTCAAGACCTTTTAAAAATGTTTGTGCTGCTTCGGTAGCTATTTTAGTTTCCGGCATCATATTGACTAAAGAATCAAAGCTTAAATGTGCTATTTTTTGGGCTTGCGCAAAAGTTAAAGAACCTGCCGCTGCAATTGTTAATACCACTTTTTTAATTGTTGTGTTCATCTTTTATTGTTATAGATTTAGGGTTTAAATTTACTTTTTATATCCAAGGTAAACTAATACATCGTCACTTTTATCGTATTTTGAATTCGCGTAAAGGATAGACACTTGTCCGCTTTTATCAAGGATAAATCCCATGCCGGCTTTTTCGGCTACGGCTTTAATTGCATTGTATACCTTGTCCTGTATAGGTTTTACAAGCTCCTGGCGCTTTTTGAATAATTCACCATCCACCCCAAAACGTTGTTTTTGAAGGTCTTTTACTTCTTTTTCGCGATTAATGATCTCGTTCTCACGTTTTTTCTTCATGTCGTCGGTTAAAAGGATCGCGTCGGCCTGGTAGGCTTTGTATAATTTATCCACTTCCGAATACTTTGCATCAATTTCTTTTTGCCATAGCAGGGACGTCTTATCGAGTTCGCTTTGCGCTGCCTTGTATTCAGGAATCTGACTTAAAATATAATCCGTATCAACATATCCGAATTTTGCCGCTCCACTTTGTGAAAATGCAACAAGTGAAACAAACAAAAAGGCAAGACTGGTAAAAAAATTTTTTGTCATACTTCTATCGTTTTTAAAATTAAACATAAAACGTGCCAATATAAAATTTATCGTTTAATTAACATTTTTTCTCCTAAAGTTCGCCCAGGGTTCCTCCAATTGTGAAATGGAATTGGCCGTGGCCGTTACCATTGCCACTATCTGTTGATCCGGGGATCTTATCAAAGCCCCAGCCATAATCAACACCCAGTAAACCAAACATAGGTAAAAACACCCTAAGACCCACACCGGCGCTGCGCTTAACTTGGAAAGGATTAAACTGTTTGAAATTTGCCCAACTGTTTCCTGCCTCTGCAAAACCTAAAATAAAGATAGTTGCAGATGGATTTAAGCTAACGGGGTAGCGAAGTTCCATAGTATAGCGGGCAATGAGGGGATCTCCATAAGAGGATGAAATTGAATTGTCTTTATAGCCGCGTAGTCCAATAATTTCCCTTGCTACGAAATTCTGAAACCCACTTATACCGCTACCTCCCATATAAAACCGCTCGAAAGGAGAGAAGCCTGTTTGTTTGCTGTAATGTGCAAGGAACCCATACCCTACTTTTGTACGAAGCACAAGATTGCGGGCTTCTTTGCCTTCAGCTGCTTTTTTATTTGTAAGCTGCGTGAACCATTCTGCTGTAATTTTATATTTGTGATACTCGATATATTTATAACGCTCGGCATCCGTCATTGATTTGGAATAGTCCTTGCCGTTGAACAATGAATACGGCGGTGTGAATTGCCCGCTGAGTACAAAGTTAGAGCCTTGCTTTGGATAGATTGGTGCATCGACGGAATTACGCGAAATATTAAGCCCCAGGTTGAGATCGTTTGCATAGCCGGTTTTAAATACAAAAGAACTGTAGTTAATGAGTTCGTAATAATTGTAGCTCAGGTTGGTGTACATATTAAAGAACTGATCCGGCCATTTTAGCCTGCGACCGAGTCCAACAGAACCACCAATAATGCTCATACTTGAGCGGTTTGGATTAATTGTTTTTACTCCATCCGTTTTGATGTATTTTTTCTCCGCTGTATTATTAAACAAGGAGTGGAATGCTGAAACGGTAAGTGAATTCGGCTTCTTACCGCCAAGCCAGGGCTCAGTAAATGAGAAATTGTATGATTGATAATATACCCCGTTGGTCTGTGCGCGGATGCTTAAGCGTTGCCCATCACCTGCAGGTAAAGGTCTCCAGGCATCTTTCTTTAAAATATTTTTTGCCGAGAAATTGTTAAAAGTAACACCCAGTGTTCCTATAATTCCCAGGCCCCTGGCGCTTCCCCCTGTATTATACTGAGAACGGCCACCCCAGCCACCACTTAACTCGATCTGGTCACTTGGCTTTTCTTCCACAACATATTCAATATCTACCGTTCCGTCAGCCGGGTTAGGCTGTGGTTTTACGTCCATTTTTTCAGGATCAAAATATCCGAGCTGCGCTAAACGGCGGTTACTCTCAATAATGGCTGAACGGCGGAATAACTGGCCCGGCTTCGTCTGAATCTCGCGGTAAATTACATGGTCATTGGTTTTATCATTTCCTTTAATCGTTATTTTATTAACAGTCGCTTGTTTCCCCTCGTACATCATAATGTCGAAGTCTATAGTATCATTATGAATATTACTTTCCTGCTCGTGTACCTGGAAAAACAAGTACCCATCATCAAGGTAAAGACTTGATATATCGTACCCATTCGGATTCATAAATAATTTTTGTTCGAGCTTGCTTTGATCGTAAACATCTCCGGCATGAATCCCAAGCACCGTATCTAACTGACCGCTTCTGTATTTGGTATTTCCAAACCATTTAAAATCGCCGAAATAATATTTATGTCCTTCATCTAAAAAAATATCGATCGCCACACGGTTGTCGCTGGTAAAGTAGACTGTATCCTTTACAACGCGTGCATCGCGGTATCCTTTTGAATTGTACTTTGCAGCGATTGCGGGTAAATCTTTTTCCAGATTTTCCTCGAGGTATTTGCCTGAATTAAAAGGATTATACCACCTGAACTGCTTTGTATCCTCCAGGTTGTTCCTCAGCTTCCACGATTTTACAACAGTATTGCCTACAAAGTTTACTTTGCCTATGCGTACTTTTCTTCCTTTAGTTACTCTGATGGTAAGAATGGTGTGGGGTGTTTTGGCTGTTGTATCTTTTACCTGGGTAACATCTACTTTATTAAAATAATATCCCTTCGCAAGATAATGATCCCGCACGGTATTCTTAATTGTTCCAATCAGGTAATCTGTAACCACGCGCTCTTTTAATAAACGGATCTTTGCCCTGATCTCATCTGCATCACTCTTTTTTACATTTCCTTTAAACGCAAATTTTGTAAGACGGGGGCGCTCAACAACCCTGATGATAAGGTAAAGGTTATTGTCTACTATCTTATCCTGAATGATCTGGATATCTTCAAACAAACCCTGCTTCCATAATTTTTTTATAGCGTCGGTTATTTTGTCACCCGGAATACTTATTTCTTCTCCTTCAATAAGACCCGACAAGAGACTGATCACATTTTTGTCTGTAAAATCCGCCCCCTCAATTTTAATGGCAGCAAGCTTGTACTTTTTTTTATTTTTAGCGGATTCCAGAAACACGCTGTCTCCTTTCTGTGCAGAGATCTGCAGGGAGATGACTAAAAGAAAAATCAATTTATAGAACCCCTTAGTCATAGTTAATTATGTGTTATTTGTTCGCTTGTTTTGCCAAAACGCCTTTCGCGGTTCTGGTAGGAAATAATTGCTTTATAAAATTCGTTCTTTCTGAAATCAGGCCATAGTACATCTGTAAAATAAAACTCAGCATAAGCCAGTTGCCAGAGTAAAAAATTACTGATCCTGTTCTCCCCGCTTGTTCTGATCATTAATTCAGGGTCAGGGAAATTTTTGGTATTCAGGTTTTCTTCTATCAAACGCGAGTTGATCTCTCCGGCTTTGATTTCACCTTTTTCAATTCTCTTCGCAATTTTTTTCACTGCATCGGTTATCTCCCATTTACTCGAATAGCTCAATGCAAGTATTAATGTAACTCTCTCATTCTTTGCAGTAAGATCTATCGACTCCTGTAATTCCTTTTGACAAGAGGCAGGTAGGCTTTCAATATCCCCAATAACCTGGAGTCTTACTCCTTTTTGGTGAAGATTCGGGGTCTCCATGCTGATCGTGGAAACGAGCAACTCCATCAGGGCATCTACCTCTTCTTTAGGGCGGTTCCAGTTCTCAGTGCTAAAGGCATAAAGAGTCAGGAATTTTACGCCAATCTCTCCACAGGCTTCCACAATCTCGCGCACAGAGTTTACTCCTTCGTGGTGACCAAAGATACGATCCTCCCCATGTTGTTTTGCCCAACGTCCGTTTCCATCCATAATAATGGCAACGTGTTTTGGGATGTTATTCTTATTAATTGAGGCTCTTAAATCCATGTACAAAAATGGGTGGGCAAAGATAGTAAAATAGTAAAAATCAGCTAATTAATTTGTCCTTTTTTAGTTTTTTAACAGGTAATGAACATCTTAAAAACACACTGAAATCAAGCATTTTCCCCAACCATGATCTACCCCACCTCTAAATTCAGGTGTTATGTAAACTTTGGTGTATTCTAAAGTCACCCTTTTGTATGCCATTACAATTCCTGCCGACAAATCGGCTACAGTGCGGGAAATATCCTTGTCCGGCAACTCGTACACATTCCCTGAATTGGTAAGGCCTCCCTGTAACGTGGCGTTATAAGCAACCAGGCGGCCATTTAACTTTGCAACGGCATAAATTTTAAAATCATTTTTACGGGTAGAGGCATTCTTTTCATTGCCAAGATTATTAAAATACGGGCTAAAAATTCCAAAGCGAAAATTAAAGCCAAGGCCAACATCTGTATACAGTGTGCCAAGACGGGCCGTTAAAGAAACCATGCCTTCGCGGTTCTTTTTAGCGGAAATACTTCTTTCAACTTTTATATCATAATTAACGATGTAATCACGTGACAGTTGATTTTCCCAACCTAATGGCTCAATATTATTGATCGCTTTATGAATTCCTTTTTGTTCTTCCTCACCCTTCGCATCCGGACCAAGAATTCCGAGATCTAATTGCGTTCGCAAAAGTATTTTTTTGGCTGTGTTTATTGAAGTTAAAGAGTGAGAGATAAAGAATACCGCCGTAAAAGGCCTTTCACCATAATAAATAGAACCGCCTTTGTAACGGATACTTTTCGGAGTAAAGACATCTTGTTCTGCATGAAACCCATAATAGTTTAGCGCATTTTTGTTGAGTTTCAAAAGCGTATAAGAAAATGGAGAGTATCTTACAACAGGATGAATTAACGTAATAAGAATGCCTTGCGTGTAATACCTGTCTGTAGCGCTAAAAAAATCATTGTCGTAATTAAATGTG
>JAYSYG010000277.1:0-5453 GCA_043716685.1 Sphingobacteriaceae bacterium
ACTTACCCTGTTTTAAGACCAGTTTTACATACGCCCCGGCGGTCAACACATAAACGGTGTCTTTTTCAAACACCAAATCTTGTATGGCACGCCCCGCAAGAAGATGCGCCAGAGAATCGTTAAAACGCGGACAATCAAAACGGTCAGTCTCAGGATGATAGCGATAAATTTCGCCTGCGAATGAATACATCCATAAATTGCCCTGAAGGTCTTCTTTGCAGCCGAAAATAACGTTGGAACGCAATCCATTGGCACTATTATAATTTTTGAACTGTACGCCATCAAAGCGCGAAACGCCATTATCAGTGCAAATCCAGATATAACCGGTTTTATCCTGATATCCAAGATAAGCTTCGTTACTGGGCAAGCCGTCCTGAACGGTAAAATGGCGGTAGAACAATTGAGCCGTATCCGGTTTGCTGCCCTGCTGGCCATAAGCAGTTAGGGTGAAGAAAAGAACAATATATAAGCAAATAGGTGTCTTCAATATCGCAATACTATGATCAAGATAAGTGTAAATCTACTACGAAGCTAACAAAAATTATGGTTTATACAATTTAGGTGAGATTTCGGTAAAATGGGCAAAAAACAATCCTATAGGGCCAAAACTAACATTTTACTGCCTTGTTCACTATTTTTTGGTCATAAGTAAGTTTTATCCCAATAAATTCTTAACCAAATGTGAATTAATGAACTTTCGGTTAACAACTTTAAATCCGGAAATTTTTGATTGATTAAATTTTACCCTAGTTTTAATTTTAAGTAAATATAAGGTGGGACACAAATACAGCTTAGAAAAAGCAGAAGCGTTCAAATACGAAGGTATTATCATTGAAAATGTAATTAAAGAAGGCGTGGTGCTGGAAGTACACGATGTATTGAGCATAAAGGATATTAACCTGAAGATTGCTGAAAATAAAAACTATGCCTTGCTTGTAGACGCGAAAGAAGGCAGTACGATTACCGATGAAGCCCGCAAACTGCTTGCCTCTAAAGAACTGGCCGATTTTAATATTGCAAAAGCAATAATAATTTATACTCAAAAACAAAAATTCCTGGGAAATATTTATCTCTCGGTAAATAAACCCCATGTTAAGACCCGCTTGTTTACTGACCGCGCGAAGGCCATAGAATGGCTGAAAACAAAAATATCTGACTTCTCTGCAAAAGAACTTTTAGACGCTAAAAAATAAAGTAGCTTTAAAGTTGTTCCGACATTAAAGTATCTGAGTTCACAGCATTACCGAAGCATATCATTCTGTAAAAGTAAAATGTAGCATTTGTTACTAAACCTATTCAGGCAAGGAATGCTTCCGAAGAAAAAAACCTTTGAGAGACAATTAAATAAGCCGCCCGAAAGAGGTGGCTTATTAGTAATGATCTATAAAATGATACGTTAATTGGCGGATATCAATTTACCTGATTGCATAACCTTACC
Organism: Sphingobacteriaceae bacterium; assembly: GCA_043716685.1. Classification (GTDB taxonomy): domain Bacteria; phylum Bacteroidota; class Bacteroidia; order B-17B0; family Aurantibacillaceae; genus Aurantibacillus. Next base: position 1,439 of record JAYSYG010000277.1, read on the forward strand.
TGAAGCCAGAAGTTTATAAAAATAAATTCCCGGAGGCAGATCGGCTGTTTCAATTGTTGTTATTTGTTTTGAAAGTCCTCTGTTTGCTACTTCTTTTCCGAGTACATTAAATAATTTTAATTCGAGGTTCGTTAAATCCTGCTCAGAATTTACCTGTATGGTAATTGAACCTGCAAAAGGATTCGGGTAAAAAGAAACAGTATTTTGTATTTCGTTTTTGTTTAAAGAAGTAACAAGCGTGCTTGTTGTCGGACAATTAGAGGGGAGATCAGGAACTATTGCAGTAATGGCAGTTGTTGTTAAAGCACCATTCGTGGTTAAGGCTCTTCCGTCAAACATAACGCCTGTATTTATTGCTCCCAAAGCTCCGTTGTTGCAAACGATTGTACCTTTAAAAATTGAATAGTTATTTATATTCACTGCACCATCAATTTTCCAATACACATTTTTCGCCAGCGCGCCATTTATCAGTTTTACTTTAGAATAGGTGCTTGTTGAAAATGCTCCGTTGATCTTAATTACAAATACTGCATTGGCATTGCCCTGCGCGTCGAGGTAAAGAGAATCGGTAAAAACTGTAGCAGCGTTCAAAAGATAAGTATGCGGAGTTAGAACAAGATTATTGCCAAACTGGGCAGGATACAGTAATTCAATATCTGTAGTCAATGTATTTAAATAGGTGTAGGCAATTGCAAGGTCGTTGGCGCATTGCGCCGTAGAGCCATCAGGATTGCTATGGATCATACCATTTACAAATGCAGGATTAAAACCGGTTGGTGAACCGCTGTTGCTGCCAATATCTCCGGTAATATACGTAGAACCAGAGTTTGTAACCGCACCTATAGAAGAAAAAATCGCATAACAGGCTGCTGCACCCAATAAAGGCGCACTTGGCCCCATTAGAACAGGACTTCCGCAACCAATGGGCGTGTATGCTAAAATTCCGTCGATCGTAACAGCTCCCGCAGTAGACAGAGCTCTGCCTTCAAGGGTGTCTCCGGTATTCATGCTAATTGCAGCATTGTTAGCAATTATCGTTCCGCGCATGGTGCTTCCGGAAGCCATACTAACCATTCCTTCTACTTTCCAGAAAACATTACACGCAAGCGCTCCGTTGATCAGCTTTACTTTAGAAGAAGCGTTTGTAGCCAATGCGCCTTGCACCTGGATTATAAATACAGCGTTCGCATTGTTTTGTGCGTTCAGGATGAGATCAAGATTTATAGTTGCATTACCAGATACCGAATAAACACCCGGAATCAATGTTTGACCGTTTCCTAACAAAGGAGCAGGAAAAAATGCGGGTACTGCACTGTTCAGCTGATTATATGCGATAAGGAGGTCAGCCGCACATTGCGCACTAACACCGTCGCCATCGTGCATGCCACCGTTTACATTCCCAAAGGCAGTGCTTGAACCGTTGTTTGTGCCAACGTTACCCGTAAGGTGGGAGATGCCGGCGTTAGTAACAGCGCCGTTTGTAGAGAACAGAACAAAATTTGCCGCTGTGCCTAAATTGGGCGCCTGTCCGAAGTTGAACCCAGGAGAAAAAAGCAAAGCAAAAGCTATTAAAGAACATAGTAATTTATTTTTCATGTTTATTTTTTTTGATGTGAAATTGTTTCCACGCAGCAAAGGTGACCCCTTTAAACAGTAAACTACTATTTGAGATGGGGAAAGGCTTGCCCAATTAGGAATACGTCGAAGACTGTTGTAGGAAAAAAGGTTATTTCTTTACAAATACTCCCACTCCCAGGCGATTGCAGGAGAAGAAAGGTTAGGTCACAATTAATGCCAATATATTAAAGTCAGTGGATGGAAAATCTGAGAAACCAGAATAAGTAATGTAATTCGATGTTAGTCTCCCTTTATGAATCACCCGAATAAAAATGAAAGGAGACACTGGTAGAAAATACATTCCTTTGACTTATCAAAGAATCTACCTTGGCCAATTCAACAGATATTAAATTGGTAATAATCAAGTTTGAACGAAGCGCTCCCTTACTATCCAATTGATAATTTGAACAAGGAAAAATTGCGTTCGCTAAATTACGGATTCTCAGCAGTGGCATCCTGCGCGAGATCGGCATCATCCGGTGTTTTTTCAAGATCCCTGTCCAATGAATATAGGGACGCGGCATCCGCCTTTTCTCCACCAGCTATTTTTATTTTATCAAGCAATTCCATAGCTAACGTTTCTTCTTCCGTCTGCTCTTTTACAAACCATTGCATAAAATTCCACGTCGCCCAGTCTTCTTCACTAAAGCTCATTTTCACAAGTTTATACACCGCTTTTGTATTGTCCACTTCGTGTTCAAATACTTTTTCAAAACAATTATTAATACTTTTTGGATCTTCAGGAGGTGCAGGAATAGAAGTTATCTTAACCGCTCCCCCTCTTTTTAAAATGTATTCCAGAATCTTCATCATGTGGTTACGCTCTTCGTTGGCGTGCCTGAAAAGAAAATTTGCGATTCCACCGCAGCCTTGTCTGTCGGCCCAGGAAGCATAAGACAAATAAATCTGCGAGGCATGTGCTTCTTTGGTCATTTGTTCGTTCAATGCATTTTCAAGCGTTTTAGAAAGCCGGTTCGTATCCATGGTCAGAGTTTTTAATTAGCTGTTATTTTAAAAAGTGTTTCAAATTTTACGCCCGCAAACTAATTGTTTACAGACGGCTGATTCCATCGTTTTTATAATTTGAAAAAGTAATTTCCGTTACCGTATTACCCAAAACGGGTAAATTTTTCCGCAAGCGTGGTGAGTTGTGGAGCTAAATAAATTTTAATCGTAAGTTTAATTATATTTAAATGTATCTTCGATTTATAACTGCGCAACGAAAAATCGCACTTTTTTTAACTAAAATCTAAATTATTCGTTTTTGTCGATACAAATCGATTGTTTGTCGACAAAAGCCCTCCCCTCATGTTGGCATTTGAATCTTATACTACTTTTTATTTATATTTGAACCAATAGAAACATTTTGCACTCTGGTTTAATTTCTAAACGGACTTCATGATTAAACTTAAAAAAATAATCGCCCATTTAAACGAAAGTGTTTATAAAACTATTGAAACTACTCTTATAAAGAACAAAGCTGACAACTTCTTGTTCTTATTACAAACCTACAGAACGAGCGACATTAAGGATGACGATATAACAAAAGCCTTAAACATTAACTCTAACTCTCTTTACGTATTAAAATCCCGCTTAAATGATAAGATCCAGGAACATCTCTCTGGTGATATATACTCTAACAAAGAAGACGTTCTTAAACAACTTCACCTGATTCCTGAAATTTGTTTTGGCTCCTCGCGCGAAGTAGCCGCTACCTTTTTATTGAAACTCGAAAAAGATCTTTTGTTATTCGACATGCACAACGAATTGCTTGTTGTATACAGTGCACTCAAAAAGATCCATTCATATTCTGATAAATATTTTCATTACTCTCAGCTTTACAATAAGCATACCGCCTTCAATCTTTCGCTCGAAAAATGTGAAGAGATCCTTGGTAATTTTAACCGGGTACTTGCCCAGTATAATTTTTCGCGCTCACCAAAGTTATTCGATAGTTTGCTTTTTTTAAATAAAGAAATTGCCGATCATTTTTTATTAAATTCTTCACGCCAGATACAACTAATAAAAAATATTGCTGAGCTGGAACTTTTTGTACTTTTTAACAAAACGATAGATCCTGAGTTTAATGCTGCGGAAACACTTTCGCAAAACGAGAAATTGCTTACCGACCTGCCCGATTCCTCCCTGCATAAAACCTGGATAAATGCTCTGAATTACCTTTCTTTTGAATACTTCAGAAAAACAGGTCAACTGAAACAAGCATCCTTTTATTTTGATAAACTAAATGCTATGAGCAATACCTTGTTGCTTTATACTACTGTTTGTCTAACATCCAAATTCCTGATCTCTAAGCTTTGTTTCATGCAGGAGCAGGGGAAAGTTGAAGAGTTGCTTAACGAAGATACCAAAAGTCTTCTTCTGGATAACGAAGACACTC
>JAYSYG010000278.1:0-5437 GCA_043716685.1 Sphingobacteriaceae bacterium
AGAAAAGTTGCCGGCACCACCACTATATTGCACACAAAAAACCAGAGTGGAAACTGCTTAAAATAAAAAAGGGTGATGGGCAATGTGCTTATAGTAGCCGATACAGAGGCCGTGATGCTCTGCCAGGTATAGCCCAGCAGTTTACTTTCGGGTTGCCAGTATGCGGATAACTTTGGTTGAAAATAGAGTAAGCCAAACAGTGCAAAATAGCTTAAAAGAAAGCCAACATCGGTAATGTATAAAGGGTTGTAAAGAAGTAGGATAAAAGCCGAGACCAGTAGAATATTAAGTTGGTGGGTATACTTTGCCCTGAAATAGATCCTACCGAAACCAAGAAGGTTAAACATAATAACGGCTCTTAATACAGGAGCGGAGAAGCCTGTAATTAGCGCGAAGAACCAAAGGAAACCGGTGATAAAAATAAACCGGGCAAGCTTGTATTTCTTTTTCCTGTCGAAAAAATTAAACAAAAAATTAAGTGCTAAATAAATAAGGCCTGTATGAAGCCCGGAAACAGAAAGTACATGAAGTGTTCCTGAATGTGAGAATGCATCGATTACAGACCTGTCAATTTCGTCGTCATAACCGGTAATTAACGCCGCGCAAATTCCATACGCGTTTTTAGAAAGGTCGGAATTTTTCAGGCGCGTTAATAGAAACGCCTTGCACTTTAACCCAAATAACCAGACAGGATTCAGGTTACTCGCAACAGGAAGTAATGCAAACGAAGTTGAATCCACAAAAACGGTATGATAAATCTGTTTGTTTGAAAGGTAATTGCGGTAATCGAACTCAAAGGGGTTCTTGGGAGGCTCCGGTTCTATGAGAGTTCCTTTTACCAGTACCGTTTGACCCGCTTTTAACTCGTAAGCAGCCGCTGATCGCCTGAAATAAGCAAAAAGGGTACCGGTAGTTCTCACAAAAGCTTCACCAGACCGGACTTCGAGTAGCCTAAGCTCACACTTTAAAGACTTTTCCTTTTCAACAGGGACGTCGTTAAGCGTGGCAATAAACGTCATAATAGTATCTACACGCACCTGGTTTCCATAAAACAAAGGTTGTCTTACAAGATTGTTCCCACTTACCAGGGTTGCCCCGTACAAAAACAAAAACAGATCGGCACAGATCATAAACAAAATTTTCAAAGATTTTTGACCTGGCCTGTAAAAGTTAAGAAAAACGAGAGGAATAAACAGGAAGAGAAAATAAGAAAACACTATAGAAGGCAATATTATTTTTATACCGGCAAGAATACCAATAACAAAAGGGATAAGGACTCTGAAAAAAGGAATTTTTGTAAAAGCTTTCATTAAGAATGAAAAGCATAAAAATAAAAAAAATCCCGGGCAGTGATTACTTCCCGGGATTTTTTTTATCAGATATTCAGATTAGTTGATAACCAGTTTACTTGACATTTTTGCTCCATTGTAAGTAAGATTTATAAAATAAACGCCTTTTGCAAGTGTATTGTTTTTGTTTACAGTTATAAACTGTTCTCCGGCTGCATAGTTGTTTTCTGTTGCAGGTAGTACTTCTCTGCCCATAATATCCAGCACGGTTACTTTAATCTTTGCAGCATCGCTCAGGTTAAAGTTAACGTTTGTTTCGCCGGTGGTAGGATTCGGGTACAAGTTAAAACGAATGCTTTTTGTAAGCTCATTCACACCTGTTGTGCCAAAGAAATTAACTGCATCTATGTACATATTATTACCATATCCATTGGTTCCTTCAATAAAATTAAAACGAACCATTACGCTACTTGAGGTTTTATAACTTTGCCAGTTTGGATGTGAAGAGATCTGGTAAACCTTCCATTCACTTGTAATTGGGATAAAATCGTCTGTACTTATACCACCAGAACCATTTTGCATGGCATTGGCATTTAAAGTGTAAATCGTTTGCCAGGTGCCACCACAATCTTTAGAACCTTCAATTTTTAAAACGTCGTTTTGATTAGGTGTTTGCTGCCTGTAAGCATAAGCAAACTCGAGAATATTACCCTGGTTATTAAACACATCCATAATAGGCATTTGAAGAATGTCTGAATTGCCTGGTTGGTTAGTTGCCCCTGCGATCATATATGAATTTGTCTGATCATAAGCAGCATTCGAAGTTTGTGTCCACGTAACAGCATCATTGTCTTCGTTTACAACTGACCAGTTTGGAGGCACACCCGGATTTTCAAAACTTTCCATCGCAACCGGGCCAAACCCAACGGTATTATCAATTACAGTTACTGTTCTCACCTTGGTATCTGATCCTTGCGGGTTAGTAACGGTAATTGTTACATTAGAAGTACCGATAGTCGGGAACATAATAGAGGTAAGTGTAGCGCCTGGACTGGCAATTACTGCGCCATTGTCAGCAGCCCACTGGGTGGTAGTAATTGTTCCGTTAAAAGAAAGATCTTTCATAGTTAAAGAAGAGCCGGCACATACGGTATAAGAACAATTTGAAGAGAAAAATTCAGCTTTTGGACGGCATAGACCCGTATTGTTAACGTCAGTAAAAGCAATGTTGGTAGATGTATAAAGATTATTTCTTCCACTAACATTACCTGCAAGTGTATTTCGCATGTTATTGATTTGACCGGAAGTAAAATTTCTTGGGCAGTCAGAATAATTCATAATGTTTTGCACATTGTTCAATCCGTTCATAGACGACAATGTCTGCGTACAGGCAGATACTGTACTGCTGGCACAGCCACCAAATTCTCCTTTAGTTATAGGCGTATCCGATATACCATCATCACCACAGGCTATCTGCGGATTATTTGAATTTCCCCAGGTATGCGCAAGGCTTAACCAGTGACCGATCTCATGACTTAGTGAACGTGTTTTAGGCGTGTTACCACCACCCGATAAATAGTTCATATTATATACGATCGCATCATGTGAATTGCCGGTAGCCCAGGTTCCTGGCCTGAATGTATATCCAACAATAATTCCACCTCCGGTAACAGTGCCCTGAGGTACGATCTCTGCCACAACATAAACGTTCAGATATTTGGTAGGATCCCAGGTATATGCCCAGTAACCATTACTTGTACTTCCATTCGCCAATGTTTGCGACCAATGTGTTTTAGCATCGTCATGCCTTACAATCCCATTGATACAATTTCCCTGCGGATCTTTTTTAGCAAGGATAAACTTGATGTCAGAATTGATATAAGACGATTTAAACGGTTGAACGATAAGATTTGTGTCAGCGCCTTTTCTTGCGTAATCGCTATTTACTTCCGCCAAAGCTTGTATAATTGTTGCATCGGTAATAGTTGGCCCGCCACATTCATATAAAACGTGAAAAACAACAGGTACTGTATATTCAAAAGCCGAAGCTGGCCTTGATGCGGAATTTTGATATTGCAACCGAAGCTCCTCCTGGGCAGCTTCATAGTTCTTTCTTGCCTGCGGATCATCTTTAAAGTGCTGTTCCATTGCCTCATAAGTATTACAAGGCTGTATTTTATCCTGCGAAAAAGCCGCAAAAGAAAAAAGGGCGAAGGCAAGAGTCGAGATCTTTGTTAATTGTTTTTTCATCGTTGATTGTATTTTTATTTTTTTGTGTTTTGATTTAATTGATTCAGGGCCATCATGTCCTTCATCGTTTTTTGCATCCCTTCCACGCTGCCATCCAAAAATATAACATTTCCTTTACCTTCCTGGGCAAAATTTTTCACAGCCTCTGTCCACATACTGAATAAGATCAGCGAGGAATCCAGATTAGCCCCTTCCATTTCCTTAGCTGCACCGGCCATTCCTTTGGCCACTTCCTGCCTGAAAAGGGCAATACCCTGTCCTTTTAACTGAGAGGCGTCTTTTTCTGCCTGCGCAGATATCTTGATAAAGTTACCTTCGGCTTCTGCAGCTTTGGTCCTGGTTATTAACAAGGCCTGTCCTTCATTTTCAGCGGCAGACTTCAAATTATTACTGGCAACAACTTTCGCCATTGAGCGCATCACTTCTTCGTCAAAGGTAATGTCATTCAGTTGTAAGTCTATTAAATGGTATCCCCAGTCCTCAAGGGTCCTGTCCAGCTGGTCCTTTACGGCTTCTACAATATCTCTTCTCAAAATAAGTACTTCCGATTGTTTTTTAGTTGCAACAAAAGCACGCACTGATCCTTCTACCGAACGCACGAGGGCCTGCATAAAGTTACGCTCATCAATAAACTTAAAAGCAACGTTCTTTATGGTTTCCTCATCGCTGTTAATAACCGAATACAGCAACATTGCCGTGAAGTTAACATTTGCCTGATCGATTGTAACCGCCTGGAAACCAAGTTCAGAGCTTCTGTTCTGCACCGATATTTTTTTGAATACTTTTTCTATGAAGGGGATCTTAAAATTCAAGCCTGGTCGCAGGATGCGCCTGAATTTTCCAAAAATAGTTGTGATGGCGATAGTACCTTGTTGCACGGTAACAAAAGACAGCAGTAGGGTTGCTAAAACGAGTACTACCATTATTATTGTTCCGATTGACTCCATAAGGCATTATATTTGTATAAAGATAAGCAATTTAATCTTTTTTTTCCAAAGCATAATTAAGGGTGGTAATACGGTTTTATAAATGGTTCTTATTTGGCCTTATCTGGTGTTTTTACCTGACGGCGCAAGCCCAGGAGGCTAAAAAAGACTCCACTTCCAATTATGAAAGCCTGTATAAGAACGCTTCAAAATTGATTGATTCGGCGAAATACGAGTCAGCCATACCCCTATTAAAAAAAGCTATTAAAGAAAAACCCAATTATTGGGAGGCGATCAATAAAATGGCTTTTGCGAAGATCAGGCTAAAAGAATATAAAGAGGCGCTTAAAGATCTGGAAAAAGCAGAAAAAATAGCTCCGCTCAATTACGAATCTCTTAAATTAAAAGGTATCGCCTATTATTACAGCGATAAATTTAAAGAAGCTAAAACAGCTCTGGATACTGCTGTGTCTGTATTGAACGACGAAAAAATAGATGATGCTGAAATTTTCTATTACAGGGCTCTGCTCATGTTTAAGGGAAAAAATTATAAATCAGCTATGGAAACCTGTGAAACCGCATTGGACTTAAAGCCGAACTATATTGAAGTTATGGAACTCAAAGCTGAGATCCGTTTTGCAAAAAAAGAGTATAACTATGCCATAAAAGAACTGAATGAGGCCATAAAATTAATGAACGAAAGCAACCGGAATTACATTGCCTATAAACTGCGGGCTAAAAGCAAATTTGAGATTGGCGATTACAAAGGCGCTGTCACCGACTGGGATGCCTATATTGATGGGATGCCGGAGGAAGAAGAAGCTCTGATCTCGCGCGGAGCTGCAAAAATAAATAAGAATGATAATTCAGGAGCCATCAGTGATTTTGACCAGGCTATTAAAATGAATCCGAAAAATCCGGTGAGCTACTGTTATCGGGGTGTCGCAAAAGGAGGCAACAAACAATATGTAG
>JAYSYG010000279.1:0-5434 GCA_043716685.1 Sphingobacteriaceae bacterium
ACACCGATGAACTAAGTGAAATGAAAGTGGAGAATGGTGTCAGGATACAAAAAATGAATGCGGGAAGATTATCTCAAACAGGTATTCAGCAAGGATTTATCATCACGCACATTGATAAAAAGAAAATGGATTCAGCAATTGAAACAAAAAAACGATTGGAAAAATCAGGACCCATTCTCATTGAAGGGTTTTATCCTAATGGTATGAGAGCTTCTTACAGCTTCTCTTTATAATAAATAATATTTTTAATTTTAAAAGCGGGTTATCCCCATAACTAATCGGATAACCCGCTTTTTTATTTTCGTATTTTTAAACTATGCAGAAAATTCTTTTCGTTTGTCTTGGAAATATTTGCCGCTCTCCTGTAGCGGAAGGCATTATGCTGTATCTGAAAGACAAACATAATTTAGATCTTGACATTGAGTCTGCAGGTACCGCGCATTATCACATTGGGGAAACGCCCGACAAGAGAACAATTACAAATGCCAGGAAAAACGGAGTAGATCTCTCCCCGTTGCGGGCAAGACAGTTTACTGGCTCAGATTTTGATACTTTTGATAGGATCTATGTAATGGACAAAAGCAATTTAAAAAATGTAATGAGCCTTGCAAAAAATGAGCTTCATAAAAATAAAGTGAGTTTGTTTCTAAATGATGGGGCGGAAGTTCCAGATCCTTATTATGGAACGGAAGAAGATTTTGAACATGTGTTCCGGCTTGTTTACAAAAATTGTGAACGTTTGGCCGGAATCTGAGCAGGTAAAATAGTCCTTCCATTACAATTTATCTTTTTAAATTAGCGACAAGCCAAAACAAAAACAATTTGACTTAAAGAATAAGAATGAGATTTATCCTGACAATTATTTTAGTGGCATGTACTATAAGAATCTCATTTGCCCAAACTGGCGGTTCAAAAAAAGAGAAGGCAGATTCTTTAAAAAAACAGCTGGAAGCCGACTCTGCCAGGATTTTCCGTCCCAGACTCGCAAAACCTTATTTAAGACTGGAGAACAAGTACTCATTCATAAATAAAAAACCTGTAAACCTTGTGGGCTTTTTGGCAGGCGCTACCTTTTTAGAAAAACACGTTGTCTGTGCCGGTTATTATACTCTTAACCGGAAAATTCAAAAATCAATTGAGGTTATAGACGAAAATAATGTTGTAACGCGGGAATATGTAACGCTTAACTATTTTGTCTTCTCTTACCAATATGTACTCTTCAACAAGCGGTTTTTACAAATCAATACCCCGGTTGAAATAGGTTATGGCATATACGATACGCGCACTACCGACAATTTTGATGTTTTCCTGAAAAAATCGAGAGGAACTATTGTGCCCATTAGCGCGGGACTGCAACTGATCTTTAAACCTATAAAGTGGATAGGAATTTCCTTTGTGGGAGGCTACAGACATGCGGTGCAGGAAAAAAATATCAATCTTAATTTTACCGGTTTTTATTATTCGTTCGGCATCTGGGTCGACGCCCGTCATGTAACGCGGTGGAGCAGGTACCAGCTTAAGAAAACAAGGTACAGGAAATCCCTCAAGGCTTTATAATTTCTTGCTGCGGGGTACAGCGGCGCGTTTTTATGTCTATCAAAAAATTTTATCTTTGCACTCTAAAATTAAAACATGTCAGATTCAACACTTGCAAAAAAAGGGCCTATTTCTAATTTCGTAGCCCATCATTATAAACATTTTAATGCAGCAGCCCTTGTGGATGCTGCTAAAGGATATGAAACGCATTTAACCGAAGGTGGTAAAATGATGGTGACACTTGCAGGAGCAATGAGTACTGCAGAGCTTGGTAAATCTTTGGCTGAAATGATCCGCCAGGGGAAAATTGATATTATCTCGTGTACAGGCGCGAACCTTGAAGAAGATATTATGAACCTGGTTGCCCATAGCCACTATAAACGCGTTCCAAATTACCGCGACCTTTCTCCGCAAGATGAATGGGACCTGCTCGAAAACCACTACAACCGCGTAACAGATACCTGTATTCCTGAAGAAGAAGCCTTCCGTCGTTTACAGAAACACATTCATAAAATATGGAAAGATGCGGATACTGCGGGTGAACGTTACTTTCCGCATGAGTATATGTACAAGATCCTGAATAGTGGTGAACTGAAACAATACTATGAGATCGATCCTAAAGATAGCTGGATGCTGGCAGCAGCAGAAAAGAATCTGCCAATTGTTGTGCCGGGCTGGGAAGACAGTACTATGGGAAATATTTTCGCCTCCTACGTTATTAAAAAAGAGATCAAGGCAAGTACCATGAAAAGTGGTATTGAGTATATGGTTTGGCTTTCGGACTGGTATGTAAAAAACAGCGAAGGCAAAGGTGTTGGTTTTTTCCAGATTGGTGGAGGAATTGCAGGTGACTTTCCTATTTGTGTAGTACCGATGCTTTACCAGGATATGGAAATGCAGAACATTCCTTTCTGGAGTTATTTCTGCCAGATCTCTGATTCTACAACATCTTATGGATCTTATTCAGGAGCGGTGCCTAACGAAAAAATAACCTGGGGAAAATTAGACATTCATACGCCTAAATTTATTGTAGAGAGTGATGCAACGATTGTTTGTCCGTTAATTTTTGCATGGATATTGGGGTGGTAGCTTCGACTCTTCGACAGGCTCAGGGTAATCAAGCTCAGCTACAAGATTTCAACACTTCGTCAAGTTAAGGGTAAATACCCTAATCTACCCCCGCTCGCGTGGATTTGTATGCTATCAAGGTACTGAACTAATCCGTACGAAACTATCACCGCGCTATCAAAAATCGTTTAGTAAGGATTCCAATAGTGTTACTTTTTTCACCTTGAGCTTGCCGAATGGTTAACCGAATGGTTAACCGAATGGAATAAACACCTTCCGGCAAATCGGTTGTTTTTATCTTAAGCGAATTATGTTTAAAAATTAAATCTTCTTCTCTGACTAACTGCCCAAGATGATTATAAATTGCTGTTGAATGAAACTCTTCTAATAAATTTGGAATAGAAATTTTTAGCTCTAAATAATCATCCGCCGGATTGGGGAAAATTTCCAAGTCTTCATTTTCGATCAGATAGCTTTCGGATTTTAATTCCTCAACACCTGTGCACGGCGAAACAGATACTAAAATTTGACTAGTTGACTCGCAACCATATCCATCTGCACCATATACAGTGTAAATTGTGGTAACCACAGGTGTTACGGTTATACCTGCTCCTGTTTGTAAGGTACTCCAGGTGTAGGTGTCTGCGCCGGTTGCGGTGAGCGTAATTTGTTCATTTACACAAATTGTGGAATTAGGGCTTACACTTATTGGTAGGTTCTTTACCGTAAGTTGTGTATTGACAATAACAATGCCATTGCAGCCAAAAACATTTTGTAAAGTATCTACATACGCACCGGCGGTTGTATAGGTATGATCACTTATTGCGTAAACACTACCCGCACAAATACTTTGCGGGTTACCTACAGATTGACTAATACAAGGTGTGTTTGTTATGTTAGTAATCATGTTTGGCAAGCCTGAAGGGGAATAAGGATTAATCGTAGCATTAATGGCAGCAGAGATCGGTTGCCCACCGGCTACAAAATTACAGGCAATGCCTGCCGCGTTAGGGTTGTTAATTACACTTAGAGATAGAGAACCCGGAGAAGCAATATATACCTTTCCGTTGGGTGCCAGTTGCAGGGCTGTAGGATTCAGTGAATTTGAAGGAATATTAACCGAAGAGGAGGCAATTGCTGCACTGGTACCAGCGCTTAAATCCCACTGGATTAATTTAGAGTTGGTGGAACCGGCTATGTTGTGTCCTACATATAACTTTGTTCCATCGGGAGAAAACTCACAGCCACGATAATTCTTCTCTAGTGCATCCGAAACCAGGGTTAATGGGTTGCTGACCAACCCTGAATTAGTATCAAAGTCATACAATTCTACTCCGGCGTAACTTACCGAAATGCATAATTTCTGCCCGGTGGGTGAAAATTTCATATAGCCACCGTAGTATAGCTCACCCTGATAGGATAACCCAATAGACGAAACTACTGGCGAAAGACTTATCCCAGCGGCTGAAAGAAGATAAGCTCGGAAATTAGCATAAGGATATTCATGTATCATTATCCAATAATCTACACCGTTAGCATGCTTGGTGGCATGAAGCTGCCCGGTGCTAGAGTAGTAAGGCGTAGTGTATATAAGTGCATTGTTTACGGTAACAGAACCTATTCCCGCGGCAAGGCTCATATCCACTACAGAATAATACAAACCTGTTGTGGTTGGTGGTATAGGCCATGTGGAAATATAGGGTTCAGGAAATGCCCTAAAAATATAATACAAATTAGAATTGCCGGGTTGTTTAACGATCATTGGATACGCAGTGTTAGGACCGCCTGCAAAAGCCAATGTGCCATTTGCCATAATAGTATGCTGTTTATTCCAGACTGTTAGCCCGTTGGTGTAAAATAATAAATTCCCGGCGGCATCCGCAATGCTTGAACAGCCTCGAGTAAGCATGGCACTGGTGTTTAGAATAGATGGTGGATTGGTCATAAAGTCTAAAGCAGAATATTCTCCAAAATACCACTTGGCATATTCGTTTTGCGAGTGGCTGTGAAGAGCAACTGAAATAAAAAATAAAAGAGAAATTATCTTTTTCAAAATGTTGGTTTTTCCCATGCTAAAGACTTGGTAATCGTTGCTAGTTTGCAAGTACCCACTTTTTTGTAATACTTTCATATTTACCATTTTTAATTTTAACTAGTGTTATGTCAATCAAAAACTGCCGCAATAAACTCTGACAGGGTTAGGTATCATCAGGAAACCCTGTCAGAGTTAGCCGACAAAGCATAGTTGACTTGACACTAGAATTCCTTTCTCCAAATCGGCCTAGAAACCGCTTCGAAGAATTTGTAATCCTTCGGCCTTATTTTGCAATCACAAAACGTTTACTAGCGGTTCCAAGTTTGTCGCTTCTTAGTTGAAGAAAATAAACACCCTCCGGCAAATCCCTTACTTCTATTTTAGCGCTTTTATCTTTAAAACTAATTTCTTCTTCTCTTACTAATTGCCCAAGATTATTAAAAATAAATAATGTTTTAAAACCTTCCATTAATTTTTCATTACTCATTCTTAATTCTAAATAATCATTGGCGGGGTTGGGGTATAAACGCAAGCCGTTCTCGACTGCACCCGAAAGGACTAAGCCTAAGGGGTTCATATAAACCACTACCGTATCCCATTTCAAAGGACTGCAATCTAACACCTGCCTTACAACATAGGTAGTGGTTACAGTAGGTTTTACCCACAAGCCCGAAATAGTATTTATGGGTGTGGCCATGTTCGGTAATTTGTACCACACACAGCCACTATCGGTTGCAAAGTCAGGCTGACGACCAATAAAAGTACTATCGCCTGGTACAATAGTTTTATCTGAAC
>JAYSYG010000280.1:0-1702 GCA_043716685.1 Sphingobacteriaceae bacterium
TACCAATACGGGTGTAACAGAGCAACTCGAGCCCGCAATTGGCTTAAACTTAGGGAACCAGGCGCCTGAAATCTCTTTGAAAAATCCTTATGGTTCTGTGATCGATCTCTCTTCCTTACGTGGTAAACTTGTACTTATTGATTTTTGGGCGAGTTGGTGCGGACCTTGCAGGGCGGAAAATCCAGCAGTTGTAAAGGCTTACCTGTCTTACAAAGATAAAAAATTTAAAGGCGGTAACGGGTTTACGATCTACAGCGTATCACTGGATGGGAATGCAGATGCCTGGAAAAAAGCAATAGAACGCGACGGGCTTACATGGGACTACCACGTTAGCGATTTACTGGGATGGTATAGCTCAGCTGCTGCTAAATATAGCGTAACAAGCATACCTGGTAATTTTTTAATCAATGAAAAAGGAATTATTATTAATAAAAATCTTCGCGGAGAGGACCTTATGGGTGCCTTAGACAAATTAGTTATTAAATAATGAAACATAAATTTTTAATACTTTTTATTTTTCTTTTCACGCACGTTTTTTCGCAAAACGATTCATTGTTATTAAAGCCAGGTTCACGCGCGCCTTCCTTTATCCTGAATCTACAGGAAAATACAATTCAAAGTTATACCATGCCTTACATGAGGCGTATTATACTCCTGCATTTCTGGAGCAGTAACGTAAAAAAATCAAGAATCGCCAATAAACACCTCAATCGCCTGGCCGAACGCTATAAGAATTCACAATACAGAAGTGCTGATGGCTTTGAAATTATTGCAGTAGCAGTGCAGACAGATAAGAATGCGTGGAAAGAAGCCATTGCAACCGATACTCTTACAAATTTTATACATGGCATCGCGATCAGGGGCTATTCAGACGAGGTATGCAAAAAATATGGTGTAACACGTCTTCCAACCGATCTGCTGATTGATGACTATGGAATGGTTCTTGCCGTAAATCCAAAAATGACGGAGATTGAAATGATTCTGGATGATAGAAAAAATATTCAACCTATACGAAAAGACGTTGTAGGTAAACTGGCTCAATCGTCGGATAAAAATGAGTCTGTTAAATACATTAAATTATATCTTTTTAATTATTACGGGGACTCTATCGCCAAAACAACTACTAATCATAAAGGTGAATTTACTTTTAGTGAAATTAAGCTCAACCAGGATTTTATATTAAAAGTCGATAATAAAATAGATATTACCACGTCTGATCCAATCGCTCTGTATTCTCCAAATGGCGACTTTTTAATGGACGGGCGCACAAAAGACAAAGGCTTTACATTTTATATTTCTGCGCGTTATAGTAATAAACTGATTGCTGACACTTCCAATTCTATAGTTAATTCATTGGGTCAGATAGATGTAATTAAACATCTTACTTTTTACACAAATGGCGCAGGTTTAACGCCTAAGGACGAGCAGGAACTGAATTCGATTATTGGTATGTTGCAAAAAGACAGAGCCGCGCATGTAGAAATTGCTACTCATACCGATGCCCGCACCGATGCAGCCTATGCAATGGAACTTACGACTAACCAGGTAAACGCCATTAAAAGTTATTTTCTTAAAAAGGGAATTTCGGCAGGACGTATAAAAGCAATAGCCAAGGGCAATTCGGAGCTTCGCAAAATTTGTGAGTCCGGGTCAGATTGCCGGGAAGAAGATCACAAAATTAACCGGCGGGTTGAGTTCCTGA
>JAYSYG010000029.1:0-2528 GCA_043716685.1 Sphingobacteriaceae bacterium
CAAAATTATCATTTGTAAAATTTTATTTAGAGCCTGGTTAAAATTTTATTGTAATGGGATATTTATGTTCTCTACTGCTTTTAAAGAACAAGTTAATGAAGTATTTTAAATACAAGCTCTTTCAGGAGTTCACCATAGGTTACGCCACTGTTATCAACTCCTTTCGACTTAAGATCGCATTCTTTCAAATACGTGAAAATCTGTTTTAGTTTAGAAGAGTTGTAATTCAGAGCCGCTTTCGCGTACCCGTCTACGAAAAAGGGATTAACCCCAAGTGCCTGTGCTGCTGCAAATTTACTCTTGTCAGCAAGAAAATGATATTTCAGGATTTTACTGAAATATCCAAATAAAGAAATAAGAACAAGCGGAGCAGGATTATCCCTTTCATTAGCAGCAAAATGGTTGATAATCCTATTGGCTTTTAAAACATCTCTTTTAGCAAGGGCATCCTGTAGTTCAAAAACATTATAGTCTTTACTAATTCCTATATTGTCCTGTATCAGTTCAGCTGTAATTTCTTTTCCTTCAGCAAGGCTGATGAGTAGTTTGTCAATTTCATTGGATATTTTGCTTAAATCATTCCCTAAAAATTCGGCCATTAAAAATGTAGCTTTTGGACCAATTGTGTATTTTTTTTCCTTTACATAATCGTTTATCCATTCTGGAATCTGATTATCATACAATTTTTTTGTCTCAAGAAAAACAGCATTTTTTTGCAATGCTTTGGCAACAGCGCTGCGCTTATCAATAGATTTGTATTTAAAACAAAATACAAGAATGGTGCTCGGCTGGGGATTAAGAATATAATTGAGAAACTGCTGGGATGCATTGTTGGACACGCCTTTAGAAGATCCTCCTTCATCATCAGAGCCTGCGCTTTTATTCAGCTCTTTCAGATTCTGGGCTTCTTTAACGATCACAATAGTGTACTCGCTCATCATAGGAAATTGTTTCGCAAGTCCAAGAATACTAACCATGTCGGTATCTTTTCCATACACAATAGTTTGGTTAAATTCTTTTTCCGCATCCTCCAGAACATTCTTTTCAATGTAGTCGCTTATTACATCAATATAATGTGCTTCCTCGCCATTTAAAAAATAAATAGGTTTAAAAATCCGCCTCTTAAGGTCTAATAATATTTGATTAACTTCTTTCAATAAGGGGAGAAAAATTAACTCTGTTTTTTAATATCAAATAAAAACGCACTGCCGTTATCATTTTCAATAATAAGTTTGGAGTCAAGCTGTTCAACTAAAATAAATACGAGCTCCATGCCAAGCGTTTTGCTTTCGTTATGGTCAAAATCTTCAGGTAAACCAACACCGTTATCACCTACTTTTATGGTAAAGGTTTCAGCATTTTCAATAAGCGAAACAGTGATGATGCCTTTCTTGCCCTGTGGAAATGCATGTTTGTAGCAATTGGTAAGTAATTCGTTAATAATGAGTCCCAGCGGAACCGCACCGTCAATTGTGAGGCGCTCGCTTGTGGAAACAAGATTGGTAATAATTTCTATTTTGGCAGTAGACATACTCGCTTCAATCTGTCTTACCAGAGTTTCGATGTATTCAACAAGATTAATATTGGAGATGGTTGTTTTCTGATAGAGCATCTGGTGAGTCAACGCAATCGCATTAATTCTTTGTTTGGCCTCAAAAAAAATGCTTTCCGTTTTTTCATCTTCAATTTTTCCAATTTGCAGGTTCAGCATGCTGGTAATAATCTGCAGGTTATTTTTTACGCGGTGATGAATTTCTTTTATGAGTGCTTCTTTTTCTTTGAGCGATTGCTCTATCTGTTTATTCTGGTCCTGGATCTGTTTGTTTTTAACTGAAAGCTGAATTTCGCGCCGCCGGGCACGCCGGTTATTGGCAACAAGGAAAAAGATGATAACAAGAAGAATAAGCACCCCGGCGGTTAACGAGGCCCGGTAAGATTTTTGCCGTGTCTCTTCCTCTACATTTTGTTTTACAAGACTTTCCTGCTCGGCAAAGGCTAATTCTCTTTGTTCAATATTAAAGGTTAGTCCCTGGTTAATAATATCCCTTTCTTTTTCTATCAGCATCATGCTGTCATTCATCTTGTAATAATCACTATAGGTTTCAGCTGCCTTTTTGGAGTCGTTTAAAAAGGTGTAATATTTGGCAAGTATTGGAAGAAATTTTATTTTAAGATTAGCCCTTGAAAGTTTGTTGCTCAATAATGCCTGACTTGAATCGAGATAGGCTTTGGCCAGCCTTTTTTCATGCAGGTCAATATAACATTGCACCATAAGGTTATAACTGTTAAAGGCACTTTCAAAATTGCCGGATTTTAAACTGTAGTAAATATCATGTTTTAAAAGTGGTACGGCTTCTTTTATTTCTCCTTTGTTATAATAGCTTAAGCCAAGGTTTCCGTCAACAAGTCCCTTATAAAAATCATAATGAGCTTCTCTTCCTTTTTCTACTTTCTTTTTTGATAAAAGGTACCTGGCTTTTAAAAAATAATACTCGGCACTGTCCGACTTTTTCTGCTTGTTATAAAAA
>JAYSYG010000281.1:0-16348 GCA_043716685.1 Sphingobacteriaceae bacterium
TTAAATCGATTTTTGCCGAGCTTAAGTCCTTTGGCATTGCTCATACGCCTTAATTCTTCAACACCATATTGTCCCGTAGACAACATCTCGAACGCCCACCGGATGATAGATGCGTATTCGTTAGGCACAATGGTCTTTTTATTATACTCGTCCAGCTTATTATCATAGCCGCATGGGGCCGGAGCCGTCCAGCGCCCTTCTTTTTTAGCGCGGCGCATTCCTACCAATGTATTTAATGCCCTTCGATCATTTTCCATTTCAGGCGCGGAAAGGTAAAACGCAAGCATGATCTTATTTTCAGGAATGCTTAAGTCCAGCGGCTGCTCAACCGCCTGCGGTTCAACCCCGATTTTATTTAAGGTGCTGATCATTGCATAAGCATCCGGTGCGTTACGTGAGAAACGATCCCACTTAGTGAAAACTAAAAAATCGGCACGTTGCTGCCGACTTTTCAATTTTGAAAGCATTGCAGTGAAAGCTGGCCTCTCAAATGTTTTAGCTGAATAGTCCTCCTTCACCAAGTCAATTGCATGAATGTTATTCATTTCGCAATATTTTCTGAGGTACTCCTCTTGGTGCCGAAGTGAGTAACCTTTATCGGCTTGCTCGTCGGTTGACACCCTTATATATATAATTGCTTTTTTCATAATTATGCTGCTTCTTTTAATTGTTGGTCGTCAAATTTTTCAAAGTCAAGATCACGTCGTTTCTCCTTTAGGTAAGCTGAGAATTCATATTCAGCAAGCACATAAAGAAAATCCCGGATAAGTAATATTTCTTCAGGTGTGTAAACTGATCCGTCCTTTTCCAAAATAACTTTACATCTCACTACACTTAGCATCTGCGCTGGGTTCATTTTACTCATTTTATTATTCCTACAAAAACTACGTTCACATTATTAATTGCTTTCGTTGTAATGCCTAACTTCAATAAGGTGTGATGCATTCGTATGACCTCCGCTACGTTTTCACAAAAAACGTGGATGTCCGTAAACAGTAAATAATCGAATTCGATTTTCTTATTTAGGACGTCGACTATAACGGGGCAGAGACTAATGACCGGCAAAAATGTCAGTTTATGACTTTAGAAGGATAGTTTTAATAGTATTTGGAGTTTAAAACTGTAATACTATCTTTGCTGCTGATTTTAGAATTTCTCAAAAACAAAAAACAGGTGTGCAAAGGGGCAACCCTTAAAAACTGGAGCTTGCGAAGGCTTTATAATGTACATCTATACAGCCCCTGGATGCGTCAACATCCTCGGGCTTTTTTTATTTAATCTCCTTTCTCATTTATATTTTTCATTAATTAACATTTGTTTTCTCAATAATAATGCCGGACTGTATTCGTCGATATTTTCTGCCATTTAGACGGTTACCAGGTTAAACCCATGCTTATATGGTATTTCCTTATATCCTTCCACATTATCCGTCCAGGCAGTTTCTTTATGGCTTTTTTCAATGATTTCCTTAGTGGAATCTGCTTTAAACTTATTTGCTATGGTTTCCAGGGCATTAATTTCTGAAGCCACAAACAGGCTTTCATCAAATGTTCTTTGCCCGTTTGGAACAAATTGCTCTCCTACGTTCCCGTATTCAAAATAAACCACGTCCACATTTACATAATTATGGTTCACGGCATAATCAAATATTCCTCCAAAGTTTTTAGGCACAGGCCCCATTTGTATAGCCAGGTATCTCGCGCCACTAATAGAAAAACAGGTTTTTTTGTAATGATTGAAATCGGAGTAAAACAGCAGCTTGTTCAGCTTGGTTTTATAGGGCTTTGCGTGCTCTGCAAAGAACAGGATCATGTTGGCTATTTTTTCCAGGTGCGGACTTTTGTAACCTGTAAATTCATTAGGCGTATTGTCACCTAATAAAAAGCGCTCATAATGGTTCTCAAAGGCTTTCCAACCCCGACGTACTGTATCAATTTTCCGGTGCAATTTTTGGAGTTCATCGTCTTCAAACTGATTACTTGATTCAAGAACACTTTTAAATACGTGAGCATCTTTGATCTGCTGAAGGAATTTGCCATTTGACACGCTGGGAACCTCGCCAGCCTCATATGCTCTGTAAGTATTAGCGCCAAAGCCCAGTACCTCCGACATTTTACTGGCGGACAAACCGTACTTCTCTCTAATGCTAATAATTTCTTCTGGAAAAGGAATGCCGTATTTTGCACGGTACTGATTATGCACCTGGTTAATATTTACGGCATCCAATTCTTCATCTGTAAACTGTTCATTTGAATCATTACAGATGTAATAATGATAAAGAACCTCAAATTCTTCTTTGCGGTAACTTAAGGTTCTGTGTTCTTTCTGAAGGGTTACCTCTCCTCCGGTAAATGGACTTTTCATTTTCCTAATTTTTTAAGTGGATAACTCATTTTATGTTCAGCAACATGAAAGGAAATACAAATTACTTTCGCCCCTTTAAAACCCAATGCTATCTTTATATATAATTCTTTACTTTTCACTTCTTTGCCAAATACCCACATGTCTTGCCCACCATGCAATTTTTCTTCCAAAGGTCCCTCGCTGTAATCTTCAGATGCCAGCTTAGCTAATGCAGCGAGGCGTTCTTCCCGGGTAATATCAAGATCGAGCAAAGCCTGAGTATTTTTACTGCGATCATCTCTAAATATAACACCCCAGATGCTTAACTTAGCTTTAAGTCATCTAGAAAACTTTGTATTTCAAGCTGTGTGGCGATCAAAAACAAAGATATTCTGATTACCTATAAATTTACAACTTTAAAGTTGAATTTTATAAACAAAATAGCCAAATTATTAACTCCGGTGTGTTTATGATCACGGGTGTAGGATAAACGATTTTCCAATTTTCGCATTTCGCGTTTTGCGAAATGCGAAAATTCAATTATATTTGTATTATGAGAAAGCACAACGGTATGCGTCCACAGGACGTGGCTATACTCCTGAAACTGGTCGCACTTGGTGATAAAGGCCGGCAGCTAACAAGCCTGTCGCATGATCTCCACATTAGCATTTCTGAGATCTCCGAATCTCTTAACAGGAGCCGACTGTCAAAGCTGATAGATTTTGAGAAAAAAAAGGTAAGCCGGCATAATTTAATGGAGTTCCTGGAACACGGGGTAAAATATGTTTTTCCCCAACAACCGGGTACAATGACAAAAGGGATCAGAACAGCACATTCACACCCGGAGATCGGTGAAAATTTTATCAGCGAGATCAATTACGTTTGGGCCGATGCCAAGGGAGATGTGATGGGCTTAGAGATAGAACCATTTTATCCCAAACAAGTACAGGCTGTGAAAACTGATAAATTATTCTATGAGCTAATGGCTTTGCTGGATGTAATTCGGGTTGGAAAAATAAGAGAAGTTAACTTTGCTGTTGCACAATTAAAAAAATACATTTTAAAATGAACGACCATCATAAAAACCAGGTGAGATTAAAAGCAGTGCACAGGGCGCTGGCAGAGCTGAAAGACAAAGTTGTGTTTGTTGGAGGCTCCACTGTTTCATTGTATGCCGATGTAGCTACTCTTAACATACGGCCAACGGATGATGTGGATGTGATCATTGAAGTGCTTGATTATGGCAACCGGGCCGAGCTGGAAGAAAAACTGCGCGCTATAGGTTTTCAACATGATATGGAACCGGGTGCGCCTGTTTGTCGTTACAGGATCCAGGGAATTATTGTGGATATTATGTCTACTACACCAGAGTCTATCGGCTTTAGCAACAAGTGGTACCCCGGGGGTTTCGCTCACGCAATAGATCACCAGCTCGATGACACGACTATCAAGATTTTAAGCGCCCCCTATTTTATTGCTACCAAGCTGGAGGCCTTTAAAAGCCGCGGTGGTGATGGAAGAACAAGCCATGATTTTGAGGACATTGTTTATGTGATTGAAAACCGTGCAAGTATATGGGAGGAGCTGGCTGCAGCCGACGAAGAGGTTAAAAACTACCTACGTGAAGAATTTACGAAGCTGCGTGCTATTCCTTACATTTCCGAATGGATAGATTGCCACGTTATTTATAGTTCCCCACCACCGACTTACTATATACTGGAAGAAATGGATAGATTTATTGCTTAAATAACCCAAAATGGAGATCAAAACAGATACATCCACAGTAAGCAAGGCTCTTTTTGAGTATGTGGCACAGATCATTCTGATCCCAAAGACACTGTATAAAGTAATAGTAAAACCAACCTGGGCGGTAGACTATATTAACTTACGTGAATTGCACGAGCTTGATACAGATCACGATAAATACAGTCCACCAGTGTTATTTTGGGTCATTACAGGTATTCTGCCGTATTACTTTCTCATCAATACGTATTTCCTGGGTTTTACGGAAGGCGCGATCCTGACTGCCTATAAAAGCCTGAATACGCTTAGCATTGTTTGGGGCGTTACCGTTTTCCTGGTCAGCTTTCCACTTTCCTGCGCGTTCATCCTGCAATTATTTAAACATAGGGGCTTTGCCAAATCCACCTTTAAGCGCAGCTTTTTTATTCAGCTATATCTTACGGGGCCAGTACAACTTCTGTACATTCCTTTATTATTCTCCAGCGAGGTATCAGATCCTTTTTCCATTCTCTTTATCATCGTTAGTTTGGGTACACTTGCATGGTTTTTGGTTGCGGAAATAAAAGTGATCAAAAAAGAAATGGACTATACCGCGTTTGCATCGTTTGGTGTGCTGATCCTTATGTACCTGGTCTTCTACTTGTTTGCCGCCATTTGCTGCCTGCTGTTCTTCCTGACTAATATGAGCGCTTTCCAGGTGCTGGTGGAAGCGTGGCTGGGAGATATTAAGTTAAAATAGTCCTTTAAAATATCACCATCTTGAAAGAGGAAAGGATTTATCTTTTTCGTGCAATTCCTCACTCTCAATCAACTTACCAATCCATTCCTGAAATTCAGACAAAGAGTTGCCTTTATATCTATCAGTGTCACCCCAAGGGTTATTGAAAAGTGAAGCAGAAGCGAAGGCCTCGCAAGAGCGACGTGGGTAGTGACCCAAATAGGAATTGTCAAAATTATCAGTGATGCCGTAATGCTGTCTGACAAAAAACTCCAACCAATTATCCTTAATAAATGCTTTATCTGCAATGTCAATTATTTTAATCTCTCCTAAATCTCTAATCCTGTTATTGGCCCAAACCTGGTGGATCATTTCCCTGGCGGCGACATCCGTTTTAGGAGCGCTGTACCCGAAAATGGTAATCATATAAGCATCATTGAGCTTTTGCTTTAAAAATTCCCACTCCCCTTTTATAAACTCGCTGTCTGTATAGTTTTTATTTTTTACAGGATAGAGTATCTCAACTGGTTCAAACTCTTTCCCGCATTTAGAGCAGGCACAATTTGTAAATCCCTTTGTCTTATGCTTTTTGCACATTCCAATAAAAACGTTCCCATGAAGGAATGCAATATTCGGTAATCGCTTAATTTGACGGTTTCTCTGAAAAGCCAGACCCAGGAAAGGATCCCAGTTAAAGGTTGCGATCAGATCATTTTCCCTTAACGAGAGAATCAATTTGTCGTACAATGTCAGTTCATCCGGCAAGGTTAAAGATTTGAAATAGTAGTAGATCTTACTTTTTACACTTTCAAAATGCTGATTGCCCTGATACCTGCTGTTTAAATCTTCATACAACGCTTCAAAATCATCCGTGTTTTGAGTTATGTTTAATGCCTGCAACTCGCACTCCAGACCAACTATCTCAACAATAGTATTCATTAGCGGGAGTTTCCGGCCAAATTTGTCTCCTTTTGGAAAAGCAGCCAAACTGGCTCCTGCACCAAGTATTACAACATGCGGATGATAATTGAAATTCTCTTCTGGAAGATATGCGGGGATTGTATTCATCTCGAATTAGCCTGGTCGTACTTTTTTACTAAAATACTCAATTCAAACTATGTTTCTTAGCTTGACCTATCCAATTCCGTACATGATTAATTGTCAGTCTTACCTGGATCCGTTGCGATGGTTTTAAGAACACTTACAATCATTTCGCTTACATCAATTCCATTGCTTGAATGTTTAATCGTATTGCAGGTAACGATCCGGCTTACACCAGAAGTATTGAGATCTTGGTAAGCGCTTCCAGAGAACACCGCGTGTACACCGATACATACCGGAGGTTTCATGCCTGCATTTTTTAGCTGTTTCACAGTCTCAATCATGGTGCGGGCTGTAGAAATAATATCATCCACCAATACCGGTGTGAGTTTTTTATATTTTTCAATATGCGGTACAGACACTTCTACATCCCGATCTCCTTTACGGATTTTTTGAAGCACCGTAAACGGCACATTTGCATTTTTAGCCACTTCAGATACCCATTGTTCACTTTCACTATCCGGGCCTATAATGATGGCATCCGGGATGTTTTTTTTGATCCAGTCGGAAATGAGTTCATTGGCATGCAGGACCTCACAGGGAATTGAGTAAATTTCTTTCATAGAAACTCTGCGGTGCAAATGCGGATCGATAGTAATTAAACTATCTACTGAGGAAGAAAGAAGTTTAGCAAAGTATTTGGATGTGAGCGCTTCGCCAGGATTGAACTGCTTATCTTGTCGCATGTAAGCGAGGTAAGGAGTTATAAGACCAATAGATTTTACTTTTAAATCCCGCAATTCATTGCAAAGGAATAGCAGGGGCAAAATTTTACTGTCCGGCTGATGAAGCGCGCAAACGACACATACATCTTTTCC
Organism: Sphingobacteriaceae bacterium; assembly: GCA_043716685.1. Lineage (GTDB taxonomy): Bacteria > Bacteroidota > Bacteroidia > B-17B0 > Aurantibacillaceae > Aurantibacillus. Next base: position 6,724 of record JAYSYG010000281.1, read on the forward strand.
TTCCACTTCACTCAACACTCTTACGTATGATTCACCATCAGGAAATTGCCGAAGTGTAAAATTGCCCTTCTCGCCATCCATTCCAGCAATAATGCTTTCAGAAAGTGATTCGTTTCCGGGGAATGAAAAAATAATTGTTTTCATTAGATAATTTCAATTAATGAGGTTAAACTGTTTAAATATTCTTTCGCGTATTCGAGTTCGCCATTCGATTCTGAATAAATGCTAAAAAGCAAATCTCCTTTATTTATTTTTTTTCCGAGTTCGGCATTGTATAAAACGCCCGCCGAAGGCACTTTGGGAGCTCCTGCTAGTTTAGCTATTCTTGCCAGCTTCCTGTTATCAACTGAATGGACTATGCCTGCTTTATCAGCTAATACGTCAAATCGGTGTTTTGCTAGAGCCGGTATCTTAAAACCTCCCTGGGCTTCGCAGATGGATACAAATTTTTTATAAGCACTTCCATTTTCAAGAAGTGTTTTTGCTACTTGCGTCTCGGTGCCCAGTGGATATTGTCCTGATAGTTTAAGCAGAGCCGCTGAAAGTGTGATGGCTCTTTCTTTTAAATCCATTGGAGCATCTGCTTTGTTTTGAAGAACGGACAACACATCCAGCGCTTCTAAAACCGGGCCAATCCCTTTTCCTACAGGTTGAGTTCCATCGGTTATAATAACTTCTGTGTGAATGCCAATGGCTTTGCCTACAGCAGTAAAATAGTATTGAAGTTTCATAGCTTCTTCCTGCGAGCGCACCTTGGCGGTTGGACCAACAGGTATATCAATAACAACATGGGTTGATCCGGCAGCGGCTTTTTTTGAAAGCACCGAAGCAATCATTTGCCCTTCGCTGTCAATTTCCAGCGATTTTTCAATGGTGATCAATATGTCATCGGCTGGGCTTAATTTAACAGCTCCTCCCCAGGCTATGCAGCCTCCTTCCTTTTCTACCACGTATTGTATTTGTTCTATGGATAGATTCACAGTCGTCATTGTCTCCATCGTATCAGCGGTTCCTGCCGGGGAAGTAATGGCCCTTGATGATGTTTTTGGAATTGTAGCCCCGGCAGCAGCAACTATACTTACCACAATGGGTGTAGTGCGATTACCTGGAAGGCCACCCACACAATGTTTGTCGAGAATCATCTGATTATGCCATTTCATGATGTTGCCTGTTGAGATCATGGCTTTGGTAAGAGCAGTCATTTCATTTACCGTGAGATTGTCACCGGCGCAAGCGGAAACAAAAGCTGCTATTTCAATGGCCGAATAATGACCTGCAACAACGTCCACAATGATCTCGCGATAGGCGGTTTCATCCAATTCTTTCCCATACATTTTAGCCCTTACTTTGCTTAAGGACTCAATAGGATGCAGGTGGGAAACGAAAATACCGTCTCCTTCTTTTACATCTAAGCGTTTCATAGCCTCAAACGACAAGCCCGCTTCACCGTTTCTAATGATATTGGAGGTTACCACATTAAGCGTAGCAATAATCCTTTTACTGTTATTCTGCACAATAACACGTGTAAGCGCCGTGAAGCCTTCTGAGATACAAACATGACTATCCGCCCTGATGAAAATAATATTTTCACTGTAAGTATCTATGCCAAGATCTTTAACTTCTAATTTATACCTGTGGTCGATGTGCATTCTATTTATTTCCAATCTGTAAATTCTGACACCTGATTTAATTTTGGAATAGCGGCATTCCAGTCATAAATTTCTTTGATTTTATCTTTCAGGGCCACGGAAGAAACGTGTTCTCCATGAGTAATAAATATCTCGGCCGGCGCAGACTTGAGCTCCGAAAGCCACGCGATAAGTTCTTTCTGATCGGCATGGGAAGATAAGCCTTCTATGTTTTCGATCCTTGCTTTAACCGGGAACATTTTTCCGTAAAGTTTTATTTCTTTTGCACCTTCAAGCAATGCACGCCCCCTGGTGCCTTCCGCCTGAAACCCCACCAGCAATATGGTTGAAGAGGCGTTTCCGAGATATTGCACGAAATAAGTGAGTATCCTGCCCCCTGTAGCCATACCACTTGCGGCAATTATTATTTTAGATTGCGTTGATGCGACAAGTTTATAAGTTTCCTGTATGCTTTCTATCAGCTTTATATCCTTACACATTTCCCTGCACTCTTCTAAAGGAAGTTTATGCCAACTTGGGTTATGCTCAAAAATCCCTAATACGCCCGTTCCCATTGGACTATCCATATACACCGGTAAATCAGGTATCGCACCTTTCTTTTTAAGCTGCCACAATAAATACATTAACATTTGGGTGCGTTCCACTGCAAAACTTGGAATGATAATGGTTCCACCTTTTGTCGCTGCATTTTTTATTATTTCAGTGAGACGCTCTTCGGCATCATCTGGATGGAGACGATTACCGTAAGTAGATTCTATAAGTATGATATCCGCCTTCTCCGGTTTTTGAGGTGGGTACATCAGTAAGTCCTGCTCTTTACCTATATCGCCGGAAAAAACAATGATTTTTTCTCTTATCTTTAATTCAATAAAGGTGGCACCGATAATGTGCCCATTGTATTTGAAACGACAGAAGATTTCCTTGCCAATTTCAATCCACTCATCAAGCGGTTGAGAATAAAAAAGTGGTAGTGTTTTTTTTACATCCTTCGTGTCGTATAAAGGCAGTGCGGGTTTATGTTTGGAAAAGCCCTTTTCATTGGCTCTTTCCGCATCTTCTTCCTGTATGCGCGCGCTATCTTCCAGGATTATTTTTGCCACTTCCAGCGTGGGTGCAGTTCCGAAAATTCGCCCGGTAAAGCCTTCCTTAACCAGCCTTGGCAAGTAACCCACATGATCAAGATGCCCGTGCGTCAGCAAAACAATATCGATTTTCGCTGCACTATAAGAGAGGGTATTCCAATTTAATAATCGAAGTTCTTTCAAACCCTGAAAAAGGCCGCAATCCACTAAAATATTTTTATCACCTGTTTCAATCAGATATTTTGAACCTGTTACAGTTCCTGCTCCGCCTAAAAAATGAAGTTTCATATGTATTTATTATCGTTTTTTAAAGGTTCTATGGTATAGCCATGTTAAACTTATTAGTGTTTGCGTTGGGGCAACATGGCTATTTCATAGTTTCTATTTTAAATTTTAGTAATGCTAATTAAATGTTCACATAATCTTTCGACCTCCTCTAAAACGCGCTTAAGCCTTGTTGGAGTAATGCCAGCGCGCTCCAGATGTTGTCTGTCATCGCTTAGCTCTTTGCAAAGCACAATATTTTTATCCAATAAACGCTGCTTTTCAACCTTGGTAAGCGTAGTAAGGCACGTAATGGGGTAAAGACCGAGCTGATCGATAAGATCTTTCAGACCCTCCTTTAATGGATAATCCCAACCCAATAGTTTTAATCCGGCACAAGTTCCATATTGGATGGCATCCTTTGAAAATCGGGTATTTGTCACGACCCAACCAATGTGTGATTTAGATTCGTGACCAGGTAATTTTATCCACTGCGCCTCGACATCTTTAAACCTGGCCTGTATATACAAGGGAATTTTTACATCGCTGAATGTTCCGGGGTGATTATGGTATTTGCATTCGATCATAAAGTATTGTTGGCCCAATTCAGCGATGACATCTACTTCATGACTCACACACTTGCCCTGCACAATTTCACCAACGGTTGTTTTATATCCTTGATAACGTAGAATTTCTCCAAGATATTTCTCGAAGGGAAAACCGGACGGCCCAAGTTCCATAATAGCTCCTTTAAGATGATATTTTGCGGCGAGGTGATTAGACTGTTCTTTCAGGAGATTAAAAGCCATTTTGTAGATGCTCTTGGTTGAAATTCCCTCAAAGAGCCTTTTGTTTATCCCCTCCATAATTTTTTTTGTATCGTCTTCACTTGCACCAGCTCTTTTTAAAGAGTGTTGCAACTTTTCCTGAGAATAAGGCACGATCTCACCGGATGCTTTTGTAACAGATACTTTGGAGCGTTCTTTCATCTTAAAAGTTAAGGTCTAGGGTGTGTGATTTTTATAGAAAATTACTCTTTTGGAGTTATTAAAGTGATTTCAATAAAGATGTTACGTAATGGTACGACTATTATATCGATAAATGGCTGATAATAGTCTCATGAGTATATGACCTAAGTCATTTGATTGAACTGAAAATGTGTGAATATTGTATGTTACTAAAGTAATTCTGTAACACTTACTCATTTAGAATAGTCTATGTTTACTTTATATACATAGAAAATAATGAAGAAAAGAACTCCTTTATGAGAATTACAACGAGTTCGTCTATAAAAAAAATGCTTTTACTTTTCCTGCTGTTTGCTGGGTTGTATTACGCAAAGGAATTCTTGATGCCTATAACTATTGGAGCAGTTATAGCAACACTCTTCCTTCCATTTTGTAAATGGATGGAATCGAAGAAAATTCGCAGAGGCTTTGCCACCTTAATTTGTATATTAATTATTTTGATGATCGTCGGCTCGATAGGTTATTTAGTGGGCTGGCAGATTTCTTCTTTTGCCAGCGACTTTGCTTTAATTAAACAAAAAACAATTGAAAAGGTAGTCTACATACAACTTTATATTTTCAATCATCTCGGAATCGCGATAGAAAAACAATCCCAGATTTTAAAAACGGAACAACCTTCGGTTACAAGTATTATGCAAGTGGTAATTGGTTCTGTGAGGTATCTTTTCATAAATAGTATTCTTGTCCTCGCTTACATTTTTTTGCTGCTCTATTATCGCAATCACATTAAACACTTTATTCTAAAGCTTACACCTTCTGATGAACGGACGGAAATGGAACAAATCATTTTCAGTACAACGCATATTGCACAACAGTATCTTTTGGGATTGGCGAAAATGATCATTCTGCTATGGGTGATGTATAGCATAGGTTTCGGAATTATTGGTGTTCAGAATTTTATTTTCTTTGCCGTCCTTTGTGGTTTTCTTGAGATTATTCCCTTTATAGGAAACATTACTGGCACTATTCTTACCGTTTTAATAGCGGCCATTAATGGGGCTGGCATGCCACTGTTAGCGGGAATTGTTGTGGTGTATAGCATTGTGCAGTTTGTTCAGAGCTGGCTATTAGAGCCGCTGATACTGGGGCCACAGGTTAAAATTAATCCTTTGTTCACTGTTATAGCCTTAATACTTGGTGAAATTCTTTGGGGTATCCCGGGCATCATACTTGCTATTCCAATTACTGGGATGATCAAAATCACCTGCGATCACATAGAATCATTAAAACCATTAGGTTTTTTAATTGGAGAAATTGAATCGGAAAAACCTGGGCAAAGTTTAATTACCAGGATAAGACAGTTATTTAAATAGCATGGATATTTACTTCCAAATATTAAAATTGTGCGCGGGCGTTGGTTTGTTCCTTTTTGCTATGTATCTCATAGAAGAATCACTAAAGAATATTTCTGGCCGTAACTTCAAACTTTTTCTTCAACGTATTACGAAAAACACGTTGGGAGCGGTGGCGGGAGGCGCTATTGTAACCGGCATACTTCAAAGTAGTTCTATGGTCTCCCTGATGGTGCTTGCTTTTGTTGGTGCAGGTGTGTTTACTATGAAAAACGCTTTGGCAATAATATTAGGGGCTAACCTTGGTACTACGCTTGATAGTTGGTTAGTAGCAACACTGGGCTTTAAAACAAATATAGAAGTGGTAGCCTATCCGGCAGTGTTTATTGGAGGGTTGTTACTGGTTTTATTTAGTAAACGAAAATCCATCAAATATCTTTCTTACTTTTTAATCGGGTTTGGTTTACTGTTTATTGGTCTGTCCTATATGAAGACGGCGATGGCCTCCCAGCTTCAGGTATTTGATTTCTCTGTCTATGGTAAGATGCCATTGGCGTTTTTTTTAATGATTGGTTTTTTAATTACATTATTGGTGCAATCCAGCTCAGTAACAATGGCTCTGACACTCACGGCCATCCATGTTGGCGCAATTAACTTTCCCTCTGCGGCGGCTATAGTTCTTGGTTCTGAAACGGGGACAACTATTAAATTATTATTGAGTGGCATTGGTGGAACTGCTTCTAAGAAGCGCGTGGTTCTGGGAAATTTATTATTTAACGTATTTCTGACAGTGTTTGCTTTTGCATTTATCAGGCCAATCCTTCTGCTGATAACCAATGTCTTTACAATTACAGACCCACTTATTGGCCTGGTTACGTTTTCAAGTTTTATTAATTTGATGAGCATATTACTATTTCTACCATTCCTCACTCCTTTTACAAAATTTTTGGAGAAATTCTTCAGAAATGCTGATGCTTCCATTGCAGCGTTTATAGGAAATGCCAACGTGTCAGAACCGCAAACTGGTTTGGATTTGTTTAAACGCGAAACAACTTATTTTATCCACAACAGCATGCTTTTAAATTTGGAACAGCTTGGTATTGATTCACATTTTTTACGAAACAATTCCTTTTTTAAGGGCGTCAATGAGAAAAAAAAATTTATTATTAAAAGTACTGAAGAGAAATATGAGTTCTTGAAATTGCTTCAGGGCGAACTACAAGCTTTCTATTTCTTATTAAGGCAAAACCTTTTGGACGAACAATTAACAGAGCTAAACCAATTGGTATCATCAGTTCGTCATGCCATGTATTCTGCCAAGAGCATGAAAGACATAAAAAGTAATATTGGTAACTTAAGTCATTCTTCAAAAAACACTAAATTCAATTTATTAGTGCTGCGCAAGAAACAAACCGAAAAATTATATCAGTTTTTAAATTCTATTAGCCTATCCATGGCGCAACCAAATTGGCAAAAATTACAGGAGGCTTATAGCACGATCGAAAACAATTACAGTCTTGCATTGAGCGATTTATATAGAGACCCTCAAACTGCATTTCTTGAAGACATAGACCTGACTACGATCATCAATTTCAACAGAGAATTATTGTCCTCTAATAAAGCGATGGTTTTGGCAGTTAAAGAACTTTTGCTGAATGAAAAACAAAATCTTGCGTTTAATGAAAGTCGCACGATATAAATTTAAAGGTGTTACATATACGACCTAAATAAACGATACATGGCCGAAAATAATTTTAATATAGTAGGGCTCAGCACAGAAAGTGTTGCGCAATCTAGAGAAAAGAATGGGTATAATAAATCGGAGTATAAGAAGGAAAATGGGCTGCTGGACGCTTTAAAGGCAATCGCAAAAGAGCCGATGGTTATTCTTCTGTTAGTAGCCTCTTCCATTTATTTTATAAGTGGCAAAACCGGGGATGGCATTTTTCTTGCGTCTGCAATTGTTCTTGTATCAGGCATTTCGCTTTACCAAGACTCAAGAAGCCGCAATGCCTTAGACAAATTAAAAAATCTAACACAGCCCAACTGTAAAGTCATTCGGAACGGAAAAATAAAAGAGATAAAAAGTGAGGAGCTTGTGATCGGCGACAGCCTCATGGTTGAGGAAGGTACCTTTATAACAGCGGATGGCGTTATTGTACACTCCAATGATTTTTCGGTAAACGAATCTATCCTCACCGGGGAGTCATTTGTTGTTTACAAAGATCAAACGAAAGAAGATAACCTGGTCTTTCAGGGAACAACAGTGTCAAGCGGTTTAGCTATTGCTACGATAACGGCCATTGGGAATCAAACAAAACTTGGAAAGATTGGCAAGAGTCTGGAACATATAAAAGAAGAAAAAACACCACTGGAATTACAGATCGGCCATTTTGTAAAAATGATGGTGATTGCAGGTGCTGTTGTTTTTTTAATCGTATGGGCGATTAACTATTTTCAGTCGAGAAGTATTTTAGACAGTTTATTAAAAGCACTTACGCTGGCAATGAGTATTTTACCGGAAGAGATTCCGGTGGCATTTACCACATTTATGGCACTCGGGGCGTGGCGCTTAATGAAAATGGGCATTGTGGTAAAACAAATGAAAACCGTGGAAACATTAGGAAGCGCTACCGTTATTTGTACAGATAAAACAGGAACCATTACGGAAAATAAAATGAGCCTCGCTAAACTCTATGTTTTTGCATCAAAAAAGACTTCCGATCCTGGTGGGATTTTAACCGCTGAAGACAAAGAACTTCTTACTTTATCCATGTGGTCGAGCGAACCAATTCCTTTTGATCCAATGGAAATAGCTTTGCACAGCGCCTATTCAAAGCTAGAATCTGTCGATGCGCGTCCAAATTATAAGTTAGTCCATGAATATCCTCTTGGAGGCAAACCGCCTATGATGACCCACGTCTTTGAGAACACCGACGGAAATCGCATTATTGCTGCTAAAGGTGCGCCTGAAGCACTTATGAAGGTATCAGGTCTAACTAAAGCTGAAACAGGACAGGTAAAGGATGCCATTATAGCGCTTGCGAAAGAAGGATATAGGGTTCTTGGCGTTGGTGAAACAACTTTTGAAGGAAGTGATTTCCCAGCTGAGCAACAATCACTCAAATTTAAATTTAAAGGCCTTGTTGCATTTTATGATCCGCCAAAGAAAAATATTCAATCGGTTCTTGAAAGTTTTTATGCCGCCGGAATATCGGTTAAAATAGTTACCGGTGATAATGCTGCGACCACTGCCGCCATTGCCAAACAGATTGGATTTATTGGTTATGATAAAACTATTACCGGTGACGAGTTGATGAAATTAAATGATGATGAGCTAAAGGAAAAAGTACTAAGTACGCAGATTTTTACACGCATGTTTCCGGATGCAAAACTAAAAATTATCAATGCATTAAAAGCTAAAAATGAAATTGTAGCCATGACCGGGGATGGTGTGAATGATGGACCGGCACTAAAGGCAGCGCATATCGGTATTGCAATGGGTAAAAAAGGAACTGAGATCGCCAAACAAGCTGCTTCTCTCATTTTGATAGAAGATGATCTTTCCAAAATGGTAGATGCCGTGGCCATGGGAAGGAAGATTTACGCCAATTTAAAGAAGGCGATTCAATACATTATTTCTATACATATTCCCATTATCCTGACTGTTTTTGTTCCATTGGCCCTGGGCTGGATCTATCCTAATATATTCTCTCCAATTCATATCATTTTCCTAGAATTGATTATGGGGCCGACTTGTTCTATCATTTACGAAAATGAGCCGATAGAAAAAAACACCATGCAACAAAAACCAAGGCCTTTTTCAACTACTTTCTTTAACTGGAAAGAATTAGTCACCAGCATCGTGCAGGGATTAATGATTACAGCAGGAACACTAATTACCTATCAACTCGCGGTATCAAGTGGCTACAGCGAGACGTTAACCCGAGCTATGGTCTTTACTGTTCTCATTACAGCTAATATCTTTTTAACCCTGGTAAACAGATCATTTTATTATTCTGTCTTTTCTACAATGAGATATAAAAACAACATGGTTTTAATTATTGTTGGTATAACGCTGCTTGTTTCAGGATTACTGCTTTATCTTAAACCGCTTGCAAACTTCTTCCTGTTCGAAACATTGAACGTAATGCAGCTAATCACTTGCGTGGGTATTGGTTTCGTGTCTGTAATCTGGTTTGAAGGTGTAAAATGGTGGAAAAGGTGCTTTCGGTAAGAGGAAGAGTAAATAAATCAGAAATTTAAACAACAGCGAATAATGGAAGATGAATACACAAAATACTTATTCT
>JAYSYG010000282.1:0-1691 GCA_043716685.1 Sphingobacteriaceae bacterium
GCATCTTTTTCCGCAGACCCCTTCTTTTAATTTTCAAAAATTGGGAAGTGAGGAGGGTCTTAACAATGCCAATATCTTTAATATTGAGCAGCACGAAAATGGCCTGATGTATTTTACCACGCAAAATGGTATTTATTATTATGATGGCTACAATTTTAATAAGCTGGATATTGATAGTTTAAAAAGCAATGCGCTTATCAATGTTTCTATTAAAAGCAAAGAAGAACTTTATCTCTCCTTACGTGAAGAAGGTATCGCCAACTTTAATCTGAAAACAAAGGAATTTCTTTTAAATCCGCGGCTAAAAATAAAAGATAATAATGCAGATAACCTGGTTATAACTGAAAAATTCGCTTACCTGCTGACCTCCGAAATAAAAATAAGAATTGTTGATCTTAAAACAGGCAATCTAATTCCTGATGATCTGAAGAAAAGGGATATCATGAACAGGCCCTTCTGCATCTACAAAACAAAAGCGGGAAGAGTATTGATTGGGAGAAGCGATGGACTGTACGATGCAACGGAAGGAAAACAGACGCGCCTGGATGTTTTAAAAAATAACACAATACATTCCATAACACAGAACAAACAAGGAAAGCTTGTTGTAGGCACCTCGGGTAAGATCTGCGTGATAAACAACAACAAAATTGAAAGCGAGATCACACCGGTGTACGAAACAAAAAGCAACACGTTCCAGATCAGCGGGGAGAAACCTATCAGTAACATAATCGCAGATGATTACGGACGGATCTGGTTCACTTCCTATCCCCATGAAAATCTTTACCTTCTTGAAAACAACCGTGTTTATGATATTTTTGAAGTACTGGATATTCAGCCTTCACTCATAAATTGCCTTTTTAAAGACGAACAGCAGAATATCTGGATAGGTACATACAGCGATGGTGTATATTATATCCAGAACCCCTTTTTTAATTCCCTTAATTTTTCATTTAATAATAAAAACCTGAACATCCACCAGGTATTTTTAAGTAACAATTTGCTTGTAGCGGCAACCAGCAATGGCTTGTATGGTTTGAATCTTTCAGATGGACAGACAAAGATCCTCTCGAAACCCGATGAAATATTTTTAGAACCGGTAAATAGCATTACACAGTTTGATGGGGTTTTGTATTATTCAAAACGTAACCAGATGAATATGGCCCCTTCGATGATCTTTGATACAAAGAATACCTATAAATTCAAACCTGTTATTGCCAGGCAGTTTTACCCGATCAACAAGCAGCAAAGCATAGTAGCAGACTGGGATAATGCAAATATTTTACTCTGTAATATTGATGCTACCAAAACCCTTGACACACTTATCTCTTTTCCCGATTACCGTATTTCTATAAATGCTTTTCTAAAAAAGGACAACCTCTTGTACATAGCCACCAGCAATGGTTTATACGTGTATGATTTTAAAAGTAAGCGCAACAGAAACCTGGTCCGCAACGAGCTTAATTTTAATATTAATGACGTTGCGATCATTAATAATAAACTCTATGCTGCACACGAGGCGGGAATTACAGACGTATACGACGGAAAGCTGATACAGGAAGTAGGAAAGTTCAGACTGAACACGGTTAAGAAAATAAAACAGTATAAGGACCAGATCTGGCTTGCAACGCTGGATGGTATTTTCATCTGCGATAAAAACTTTGTTCCCTTAAAAACACTTACTAAATCAAACG
>JAYSYG010000283.1:0-1687 GCA_043716685.1 Sphingobacteriaceae bacterium
AGAGCGGAAGCCTTGTTGATTTTGATCTCTACAACATTGCCTGGGTAAAAGATACGGAGAGTGCTGTAGACGTTGTAAACGGATTTATTGAAGTATACGAAGATCCGTTAGGTAAAAAAGGTTCGTTTGAATCTGTTGTGTCTATTAAAGATTTCGAAGCCAGTAAACGCATTGCTATGATTGGCGCATATGCACAATGGTTTGAAGATAATTCTACGTTATTACCTCAGCATAAAAAGAAAAACGTAAAAGGCATTTCTGCAAAAGTAATTAATGCCGTTATGGAAAGTGGTGATGCGGCACCAAGCACACCAATAGGAATTAACCTTCCGAATAACGAATGGATCAGGGAAACTCACGGAAGCAAATCGGTAAACTTAGGGAACATTGTTGAGGCCTACGATATGGCTGCAGGTGGAAGCGTTCTAAATGAATTTTATTATAACGAAGAAATCAGGCAACGTATGATTAAGTATGGTTCTTTAGCTGATAAATTACATACGGATATGCACGAAGTAATTGGTCATGCAAGCGGGCAAATAGAACCGGGTATTGGACAACCTCACGAAACTTTAAAAAACTACGCAAGTTCTTTGGAAGAAGGCCGTGCAGATTTAGTTGCACTTTATTACCTGATGGACCCAAAATTAATTGAACTTGGCGTGATGCCAACATTAGATTGCGGTAAGGCAGCATACGACGATTATATTACAAGTGGCTTAATTGTTCAGTTGGCCCGCGTTAAACCAGGCAAGGATATTGAGGAAGCACACATGCGCAACCGTAAAATGGTGTCTGCCTGGGCTTTTGAAAAAGGTGCTAAAGAAAATGTGATCGAGAAAAAAGTGGAGAACGGAAAAACCTATTTCGTAGTGAATGACTACAACAAACTGCGTGTTTTATTTGGTGAACTTTTAAAAGAGATTCAGCGGATTAAATCGCAGGGGGATTATAAAGCCGGGCATGACCTGATTGAAAACTATGGCGTGAAAATCGACAAGGCAATGCATACCGAGATCCTTGAACGGTATTCGAAACTCAACATTGCACCGTATGCAGGCTTTATACAGCCAAAACTAGTACCTGTAATGGAAGGCGACAAGATTATTGATATAAAGATTGAATATCCTGAAGATTTTAAACAACAAATGCTGGAATACGGTAAAATATACGGACTGTTACCTGCTTACAACTAAGTTAATAAGCCTTTCTAAGGTTCATGCATCCCCGGTAAATTTCTTATTTATGAGAAACTTTACCGGGGATTTTGGCTAAATGATTGGTTCTGGTTGTTTCCTATCTCTTTTTCTTCTCACAGTTTTTACAATCCGGAAACCAGGTATCAATTGCATCTGGAAGTTTGATAAGATGACCGTCATCTTCTTCTGCAGAAATTTCAGTAAAGAATATTTTTGTGGCGCTTGTTTGTTTGTTAAGATAGTTTATCATCTCTCCTGTAAGTTTATTGCTGTAGCCTGTAAATTCTTTTGTTTCCCTTTTTCCCTTCACATACAATTTATAGGAAAGAATTTTGTTTTCGCGAGGATTACCAAACCTGTCAACCACAAATAATTTTGAGTCGGTATTATCAAAAACAGCTTTTACAAGATTGGATTCCTTTTTAACTCTGATCGTTTGAGGTTCCTGCGCAAACGTGCCGGAGGTAAAAACGAGTGCAAAAAAAATA
>JAYSYG010000284.1:0-5377 GCA_043716685.1 Sphingobacteriaceae bacterium
TCTTTTGTCTTTTGTTTTTCAGACTCATTCAAAGGTTTAAAAAAAGAATGGATGCCATTGTAAACTACATCTATTTTACCAGCGTCAATCTTGTAATGGTCAACAATTTCTTTTTTGCTGAACTCTGAAACTGTTGCTATCCTGGTTGCTTCCTGTGCAAACTTTGGAAAATAATAGTTGTAATAGTTAGAGGTAAGCCATTTACTGTCTTTGGGATAATGCAGAAAATTAATATCATGGATCACCGGCAGTTGTTTACATTTAGCGCCCAAAGCCAAAAAGCCGTCGGGTGAAAGAAAAAGGTCAGGTTTCATCCTGTTAAGAATTCCCTTTACCGAAAATTGCAACCAGGCATAATACAAAAAAGGATGTCTGGCTTGGGGTGAAACTACCAGTGGAGTGATATTATCTGAAAAAATAAAGCGCTCATCGTAATCTCTATCAAATAAAAAGACGAAATGTACGTTAGGATTATTTTGCGTGATCCGTTTTAAAGTTTGATAACTGAACCAACCTATACCCTCAAGGCGGTTCTTTAATAATAATCGGGTATTGACAACGATTTGCACGGCGCAAATCTAGGAATTTACATTAGTAAAAGTGATAAAAAAAACTATCTTTGTCAGCGCTTAATGCAAAAGAAGAAATTTATATTTGATCTCGCTATCCTACTGGTTCTTAATCTTTTAATTAAGCCTTTTTGGACCATAATTATTGAACCAAAAGTTCAGGGGCAGATCGGGAACGTGAGTTTCGGGGAATATTCGGTAATCTTTTATTATTCCATGTTACTTAATATTTTTCTTGATTTTGGACTCACCAATTTTAATAACAGGAATATTGCCCAGAATAGTCATTTATTAAGTAAACACTTTAGTAAAATGCTCAGCTTTAAATTTGCGCTGGGCTTTTTTTACATGGCAATTTCTTTTATTATCGGCTTCTTTTTTCTGGGCTACGATTATAAACTTTTACTAATTCTTTGTTTCAACACCTTTGTCCTGAGCTTTATTGCGTTTTTACGTTCTAACTTACAAGCCCTGCATTTGTTTCGTTTAGACAGTATCCTTTCGGTTCTCGACAGGATCATTATGATAGCCATTGTAGTCGCCATGTTGTTTCATGTGTTTGGTATGGAAGTTTCCGCTGAGAATTTTGTGTATGCTCAAACACTTGGTTATGTTTTAACCGCGATAATCTGCTTTATTGTTGTGCTCAGCAAAACCCATACATTTAAATTGAACTGGGACTGGGCTTTTAACCGGATGATCCTGAAAAAGAGTCTTCCATATGCTGTGCTTGTATTGTTAATGACTATTTACAACCGTCTCGATATGGTAATGATAGAGCAGATCCTTGATGGTGATTTTGGAAAAAGAGAAAGTGGTATTTATGTAAAATCCTTTCGTTTGCTGGATGCTGCCAACCAGATCGCTACCTTATTTTCTATCCAGCTGATCCCACTTTTCAGCCGCATGCTGAAGCAAAAGGAAAACATCGAAAACATAGTGAAGTTATCTTTTACATTACTTTTAACACCGGCTTTAATTGTTTCTGTAAGCACTATTTTTTATGCGCAGCATTTCTTTGAAAAAATTTACACGGGTGATACGGAAGGGTGGTTGATCTTATCTGTTATTATGAATTGCTTTACAGGTGTGTGTTTAACCTGCATTTTTGGCACCTTGCTAACAGCCAGTGGCAATCTTAAAAGACAGAATTACGTGGCGCTTGGGGCGATATGCATTAATGTTGTGTTAAACTTCATTCTTATCCCTAAATTTCATGCGATGGGAAGCGCTATTTCGAGTCTTGTTACGCAAATGGTTGCGGGCCTATTACAAGTGTATTTATGTTACAAAATTTTTAATTTCCACATCAATAAACGTCTGTTGCGATCAGTCTTTTTGTTCATTGCCGGTTTATTTTTTATTAATTATTTTACGTGGGATTTGCTTGGCAAAGGCGGTGATACCTGGATGATTAATTTTGTAATAATGCTTATATTTAGTGGCTTATTGGCATTTGTTACCGGCATGGTAAATCCTAAATCTGTTTTACGTTTTATAAAATACAAATAATATGATTGAGAATATTTCGGCTAAAGACCTGATACTGAAAATTGCTAAATGGAGAACACAGTTCATGTGGATTACGATTGTAGCTACCCTTGTAACGGGTACCATTGTTTTTCTGATGCCGAAACAATATAAATCTACAGCGGTATTATTTCCTGCCCGACAGTTCTCCGTTTCCAAGCTTGTTATAGAAGCGAATGCTGGTAACCAGGAGGATTATATGATGCTTGGTGATGCAGATGACTGCGAAAAACTAATGCAACTTTTAAGTTGTGATGAAATAAAAATTAAGGTTGCCAATGCTTTTAATCTTTGGGACAGGTGGAATATTAAGGATACTGTGTTTTCTTTCCACTACTTAAAACAAAAGTGGGATGACCAGGTAGTTATTAAGCGTACAGAATACAACAGTGTTAAAATTGAAGTGTATGATTATACTGCAGATAGCGCCGCTTTTGTAGCCAATGGTATTTCCGATTATGTTGATTCTGTTCGTTTTGACATGAATAAAAAAGTAGCGAAAGAAGTTCTTAAGATCGTAAAAGTAGAATACGACAGTACGATGTCGCGCATGAAAGTTTTAGAAGATAGTCTTAACAAATTAAGACAGCTCGGTGTTTTGCATTATAAGGAACAGGTTAAGGCATATACAAAGAGCTACGCTAAAGCTATTGAGAAGAATGATGCAGGCGCCATGAAACGATTGGAGGGGAAACTAGATACGCTTAAAAAATACGGAGGCGCTTATCAGAATGTTCATGACAATCTTGAAAAGTACAGTTCTAAATATCCGGACATTAAAATGAAATACGATGAGGCGATAGTCAATTGTAACATGATGATCCCTGTTAAATTTGTGGTTGAAAAAGCAAAAGCAAATGAATTTAAAGCAAGACCAAAGCGTCTTATAATTCTGATAATAACGGTAATGGCTGCCAACTTAATGGGACTATTCTATCTTTTGTTCAGAGAACGATTTAATAAGACGGATAAGTAATACGCACCATACTGGGGTTATTCCGGAATTTTTAAAAACAACTCATTGACCAGGTACCTTAAATCATATTTGTTTCCTGCTGTAATGCTGGCCTACGTTTTAGGTAACGCGTACATCATGGTTTACAAAAGGGGGTATTTCTATCCTTACAATATTCTTCCCGTTGCATTGTTTATTATTTATACTGCAATATTTCATCTACAGAACCTGGTTTTTTTCCTCGCATTTTGTACGCCCCTTGCTGTTTCATTAAAAGAGCTGGGCCTTACCGAAGGACCTGACCTTAGCCTGCCAAGCGAACCAATTATGTTTGGTATCATGCTGGTGTACATTTTGATCCACTTTCAGAAAACAATTACAGATAAGAAATTTCTAAATCACCCACTTACTATTTTAATTGGAGCTCAGTTGCTCTGGATGTTTATAACAACTTGTACAAGTACCGATGTGATAATTTCTCTCAAGTATTTAGTTTCACGTTTATGGTTTATTTTTAGTTGTTATATAATTGTTCCGCATCTCTTCCAAAACAGGAAGAACATGATCAATTTTGTTTTTGCGTACTCTGCAGCGCTTGCCATCGTGGTGTGTTACACAACCATTTCGCATGCACGGTTTAACTTTGATGAAAAGATAGCTGACTGGATCGTGTCTCCCTTCTATAACGACCACACCGCTTATGGAGCGGCCCTGGCAATGTTCATTCCCGTTATGGTTTCGTTCTGGTTCTTAAAATCAGTTCCAAAACACTTAAAGATCTTTTCAATCGTTTTATTCTGCATGTTTATGTTGGCTATCGTTTTGTCTTTTGCCAGGGCAGGGTGGGGAAGTCTCGCAGTAGCAATTTCCATTTTTATAACACTTAAGCTCAGGATTAAATTCAGAACGCTTTTTATTACGTTCATCACCTTGATAGGCTTATTTCTCGCGTTTCAAACAGAAATTTTAATGATCCTTAGTAAAAATGACCAAGACGCTAAAGGTGGTTTTGGAAATAACATTGAATCTATGCTTAATATTTCCACGGAAGCATCAAACCTTGAGCGTTTGAATCGCTGGAGTTGTGCGATTCGTATGTGGGAAGATAAGCCGGTGTTTGGATGGGGACCAGGAACCTACATGTTTAAATATGCTCCTTACCAGTTAAGCAGGGAACTCACTATTATCAGTACAAATTTTGGTACAGTAGGAAATGCCCATAGTGAATATCTCGGACCACTTTCTGAACAGGGAATTTTAGGATTGGTATTTGTTATTATACTCTTGTTCTATGTCACTTCTTTAGGTTACCGGCTTGTTTATTCGCTGGCAGACGACGATGACAGAATTTTATGCACCGGCATTTTTCTGGGTATTATGACATACTTTGTGCATGGTTTCATTAACAACTTTCTTGACACTGATAAACTGTCTCTTCCTTTCTGGGCCTTTCTTGCGGCGCTGGTTTGTTTTGATATTTATTTTCCTAAAAGAGAAAAAGAAGTTAAGTCCTTTAGTTTAGGCACGAATGGCACTAATTGACAGGAAATATTGAAAATAGAAACTTGAGTAATTCGTGAATTAGTGGCCGTATTGATCTCATATAGAGTTTAAAACTATACCCTTTAGTGCATTTACCTTTCAGGGTCTAAAAACTTAAACACGAATTTCACCAATTCTCACGAATTGATTTGTGTAATTCGTGTAATTCGTGTTAAACTTATCACACCTCGTTAAAAATTAAGATCACTCACCTTAAGAGTAAGCAAGGCAATATCATCCGGGAACTCGTTCTCACCCTTAAACTCTTCAGCGTAATAGAGGAGTGCTTCGTTTAAAAACTCAGGTTTTGATTTATTATTTTTTGCAATGATTTCTTTTAGGGATTCAATCTCTATGGAATCATTTTCCATGTTGGCGGTGTCCGTAAGCCCATCCGTATAACACACCAGTGTAAACTCAGAAGTGTAGTTAACCGTCTCCACTTGTATTTGTGGTAGATTTTCACTTATTCCAAGAATGGTGCAACCTTTATTCAATTCCTGGAATTTGCCTTCGTAATAAAAGATAGGTGGATTGTGGCCCGCATTAATATAGCTGAACTGCTGGCTTTTGGTATTTAACTTTGCAAGAAAAAGAGAAACAAATTTTTCTGATTTTGTATTGTCGATCACACGCTTGTTCAGTTCGATAAGAATGTCTTTTAAATTATGTGTGTAGTTGATAAGGCTGTGAAGTGTGGCCTGCATATTGCTCATGAGCAGGGCTGCGGCAATTCCTTTACCACTTACGTCGGCCATGCAGAAAACAAACTCGTGATTAT
>JAYSYG010000285.1:0-5372 GCA_043716685.1 Sphingobacteriaceae bacterium
CAGGGGTATTGTATTAGTATGAAGATCAAAAACCTGACGAAAGATTCATTAATGATTTTGGTCGAAGCCGGCAGAAGGTTAAATTCTATAGACGATAAGAACCAGGATATTTTAATTGTAAAGGAGCAGCTTATCGTTTTAAAAGCAATGGAGGAGAGGCAGTTTAACGTGAAGGGATATTGTTGCCAGGCATCTCATCATTCTCCGGCTAAAGGTTCAAAGTACACTGCAACTATTTTGGCGGACAGCGGTCTTGTAAAACTGGCCAGGCTTTTAAATTTTACAGAGTTCGATAAAAATGCAGAACAGGAAGCCATTTGGGCGATCAGTGATAAACGCTCTTCAGCCAATATCAGCTCTGAAAACGACTCCTTAACTCAAACCCTGCGTGAAATGGTGGCCATTTTAAAAGGCGAGGAATTGCCCTGGTACCGGATCCTTTCTAAAAAATATGTTTTCGAAAACGGAGTAATTTCTTTTGTAAATCTAAAGCTGCAGGGACTCATGTCATACTCCAATGAGCGTGAAAATTACGCAACACTTTCTGTGATGAATGAAAAGGGAATACAGGTTTGCCAGGTAAAGAGCGAATGGTTAAAAGTTTGTACAAATGAAATATATAAACTGGATCTGCCAATAAAAGGTTTACCTAAAGGAAAATACTTCATCGAATTAAATACGTCAGATAAACTATTAGCGAAAAGGGAGTTTGAGATTTAAATTCCGATCCAAAGAGAGCTTTAGTAGTTTACATGAATTATCCTATAGCAAGGTTTCTTGCAAATAATTTACTGAATACGCTATAAAAATTAATCCCACGGCTTGGGTTGGTGCTTTCTTTTCCCGTATCTTCGTTCTTAAAATGAAAGATTTCGTTTTGCTTCCGGACCTTTTTTATACAAATGTTAGAATTCTTCCGGTTGAAATCCGTTTTCGGTCTCTGGGCTTAAAGTATATTACAAAAATTTTCTAACAGTTGTAATGAACGATTTTTTCAAATTAAAAAGCAATTTAAAGAAAGAGTACTCTGGATTAAAATTAATTAAAGTAGCACTATTGGGCGATACGGCCACTCAGTTTTTGAACCAGGCGCTTAGAGGCACTGGTTATGATTATGGATTCAACCTCCAGTTGTTCGAGACAGATTTTGACCAGGTTGAAAGGCAAATTTTTGATGAGACTTCCGAACTCTATGAATTTAAGCCGGATATAATTATTATTTTTCAATCCTGTCACAAACTGCTTGGCAAATACAATAAGCAAGCTTCCACCGCCCGCGTGCATTTAGCCGATGAACGCTTAAGTCTGGTAAATAATTTGTATACAACACTTTCGTCGCGCTTAGGATCAAAGGTTATCTATTATAACTATTCTGAGATTAATGACAGTGTCTTTGGCAATTATGCTAATAAACAAGAATCTTCTTTCTTATACCAACAGCGTAAGTTGAACTTTGAATTAATGAACTACGCAATACAACACCCAAATTTTTACATCTGTGATCTCGCTTCTATACAGAATTTTTCAGGAAAAAGTAACATTTTTCAACCGTCGATCTATGTAAATACGGAAATGGTTTTAAGCATAGACGTATTGCCTCTGGTGACGGCAAGAACCCTTGACATAATTGGGGCCATGTACGGCAGATCTAAAAAATGCCTCATCCTCGACCTTGATAATACCCTTTGGGGAGGCGTAATAGGGGATGATGGAATTGAAAACATTCAATTGGGAACTCTTGGAATAGGCAAAGCATTTACTGAATTTCAGGAATGGTTAAAAAAACTAAAAGATCGCGGGATCATTCTAGCGGTTTGCAGCAAGAATACTGAATCTGTGGCCAGAGAACCCTTTGAAAAACATCCCGACATGGTATTGAGAATGGAAGACATTGCGGTATTTGTGGCCAACTGGGAAAACAAAGCAGACAATATAAGGTTCATACAAAGTACATTAAATATTGGCTTTGATGCAATGGTATTTCTTGACGATAATCCATTCGAAAGAAATATTGTCCGCGAAAATATCCCGGAGATAACAATACCAGAATTGCCGGAAGACCCCGCAGATTACCTTGAATTTTTATACACCTTGAATTTATTTGAAACGATTTCCTTTTCTGGTGAAGATGCTGAACGTACAAATCTGTATAAAGTAGAGGCGGAAAGAGCGGATTTACAAAAAAAATTCACAAACGAAGAAGATTTTTTAAAGAATCTCGAAATGGTTTCGGTGGTAGAGCCCTTTACAAAATTCAATATCCCCAGGGTTGCCCAACTTTCGCAAAGGTCAAATCAGTTTAATCTCAGAACAGTAAGGTATGTGGAGTCAGACATTGAATTGCTGGCATCTTCTCCGGATCATTTCTCATTCTCATTTACTTTAAAAGATAAATTTGGCGAAAGTGGAATGATATGTGTGGTAATTCTGAAAAAAGCAGATACAAAAACCTTATTTATAGATAGCTGGTATATGAGTTGCAGGGTTTTAAAACGCGGAATGGAAAATTTCGTATTAAATACTATTTCTGAGTATGCAACGAAAAAAAATTATAAATTTATAAAGGGAGAGTATTTGCCCACATCTAAAAATCAGATGGTAAAAGATCATTATGCGCTGTTAGGATTTGAAAAGGAAGGGGAACAATGGATCCTTGACCTTTCAAATTTTAAAAAAAGATTCACACATATTAAAACACATACAAACTAAAGCAATGGAAAGAACGGATATCCTGGAGAATATCAATAAGATCTTTGTCAACGTGTTGGACAACGAAAGTATAATATTAACAGAAAGTACTTCCGCTACAGATATTGAAGAATGGGATTCGTTAACGCATATACAACTGGTTGTATCCGTTGAGAAATTTTTCAAGATCCGCTTTACATCCAGGGAGATCCAGAGTTGGCAGAATGTTGGTCAAATGATAGATTGTATTCTAACAAAATAATATGAAATTTAAAAAAGGGGAACGCTACGAAATGAAATTTACCGTTTCTGAGAAAGAATACAGGGCTTTTATGGATACGTTTAAAGATACAAACCCACTGCATACGGATGATAATTTTGCCATAACCAGAGGATTTAAGGAGAAAGTGATGCATGGAAATATATTGAACGGATTTTTATCATATTTTATCGGGGAATGTCTTCCTCTGAAAAATATTATTATTCATTCGCAGGAAATACAGTATCAAAATCCCGTGTACCTGAATGATGTTCTGAAGTATGAAGCGCTGATAAATGAGATTTACGAATCGGTAAACGCGGTCGAATTTAAATTTCAGTTTAAAAATCGTAACGACAAAATTGTGGCGAAAGGAAAAATACAAATAGGAATTTTAACATGAAAATACTAATTACCGGAGGTGCATCAGGACTTGGTGAGGCTATTACGAGACTCCTTGGCTCAGATACTACCAATCAGGTTTATTTTACGTACAACACTTCACTGGCAAATGCCGACAAGATCAAGCGTGAAATTCCAAACACATTTCCGATAAAATGTGATTATAAAAACGAAGAGGAGGTCACAGTTTTGTGTGAAATAATTAGTGAAATTGCCCCGGATGTACTCATAAATAATGCTTACACGGGGTCATTTATTGCTTCTTACTTTCATAAAACAGGCGCAGATGATTTTTTGAATGGATTTAAGGTAAATGTTTTGCCAACTATATTAATAACTAAGGCAGCAATAAATTCCTTTCGCAAACAAAAAAAGGGAAAAATAATAACAATTCTAACGTCGGCTCTTATCAACACACCACCTATGGGCACTTCTATCTACGTTGCAAACAAGGCGTATCTGGAGGAGTTAACAAAGGTATGGGCAACCGAGAATGCTAAATTTAATATAACATCCAATTCCATTTCCCCGGCATTCATGCTCACCCCATTTACCAGTGCATTGGATGAAAGATTAATTGATCAGATAAAGGAAGCGCATCCGCAAAAAAAATTGCTAGAGCCGGAAGAAGTGGCACGTACGGTTCAATTTTTGTGTTGTGCAGGCAATCAACTCAACGGTGTAAATATTGTTTTAAACGCTGGCACATCGATTAAGTAAATTAGTAGGCTATGCTATTTAACTCAGCACCTTTTTTATTCTTTTTTCTAATATTCTTTTTTTTTTTACTGGTTCGTTTTTGCGCGTAGCCTGAAACTACAGAATTTATTTTTATTGACGGGTAGTTATTTTTTTTATGCGTGCTGGGACTGGCGTTTTGTTTCTATACTAATCGCTAGTACTTTTATTAACTATGTGTTAGGTAATTACATTCAACGAACACATGACTCCAAACGGAGACGGTTTTTGGTTTTTCTTGGTGTTTTGCATGGTCTGGGAGCGTTAATTCTCTTTAAATACCTGGACTTTTTTATTGCTTCATTTATGAGTGCTTTTGAATATTTTAACGTGCATCTCACAATTCACACTCTGAATTTGATTTTGCCGCTTGGTATTAGCTTCTATACATTCAGGGGTATAAGTTATTTGCTGGACATAGATAAAGAGAAGATAGAGCCTGTTAAGGATTGGGTGATTTTCTTTAATTACGTTTCGTTTTTTCCTGGTCTTATTTCAGGGCCAATAGATCGCTCTACACTGCTTGTTCCCCAATTAAAAGCAAAGCGACAGTTTAATTATGATTTGGTTGTGGATGGGATGCGCCAAATACTTTGGGGGTTATTTAAAAAAGTTGTTATCGCCGATAATTGCGCCACTCTTACGAACGAAATCTTTGATAATTATGAAACTCTGCCTGCGAGCTCTTTGTTGACCGGTGCTTTTTTCTATTTCATACAAATTTATGCTGATTTTTCAGGATACTCGGATATGGCAATAGGTATAGCCCGGTTAATAGGATTCAATATCACAAAAAATTTCGACTTCCCTTTTTTTGCCCAGAATATTGCTGAATTCTGGCGAAAGTGGCATATATCCCTTACAAATTGGCTCACAGAATATGTTTTTACCCCACTGAGCATAAATTTCAGGGACTACGGCAGAATAGGATTAGCGGCGGCTATTTTAATAAATTTCACACTTATTGGGATCTGGCACGGAGCGAACTGGACCTTTTTTTTATTTGGATTTCTGAACGGATGTTATTTTATCCCGTTAATTATTAAGGGAATGGTAAATAAGCGTAAAAAAATCCTGAAGAATAAATATTTTCCCTCTTTAAAAGAGTTTATGAATATGATCGCAACTTTTTCACTTGTAATGATCACATTTGTAATGTTTAGGTCTGATAATATAACTAAAGCTTTAGGATATTATAGAGGACTTTTTTCCAGAACTATGTTTTCTGAGCCTGTTATAACGCATAGTATAAGTGCAGGTGCGCTGCTATTTTTTAGCTTGTGCC
>JAYSYG010000286.1:0-1680 GCA_043716685.1 Sphingobacteriaceae bacterium
TGGACCATTGTTTAGCAGGACGGGTCCATTCAACGAGAGGTTTGTATAAAAACCCATGTTTTAAGCCTGTATTGAGTGCGATTTCTTTGTAATGGTTAATACCGCTGGATTTATTTTTAAGCTGCAGACAGCTTCCTGCACCATCGGTCTTTTCATAAATGGATAAAATATTACCGTAGACATTCAGTTCTGAATTATTTTCATCTGCATAACACGCAGCCATAAATACAAAATTCACCGACTTGTTTTTAAGGTAAGTGGAAACGTACATAGCAATGAGGGAACCTTTGGAAGCGCCAATAACAGTTATACGTTGCGGATCTACACCCTTTTTGATAAGGCTGTCAATTTGGTCTTTTACCTTAAGCGCATATTCTTTTACCTGCGTATCTTTAGCTCTTACCTCGCTAATTACAATGGCGCCTCCTTTTTTTAAAGAATCGAGTATGTCGTAATATTTATAAGCACCAAAGCCATTTGTATTATCAACCGCTTCGGGACCCTGAATTTCAACTATTTTTCCGTGAAGATAAAAGATGTAGTTCTGTGCTCCCGAAAAGAATGTTGTAAAAGAAAAGATAACTAACGCCAATTTTTTTTTCATGTTATTTAAAATATAAACGGGTAATCATATCATGAATATTTTATGCTATCATATAATCCTAATAGTGGTGTATAAAAAGTAAATTGTGGCGCTAATCCTAACAGGGTTCTTCGCAAACCTGTTTAACCCTGTCAGGATTTTGCATCAAAGTAAATTTAAAGTCAAATCACTTTCTTTATTACCCTTAAGGTATGCGAGTATTTTTTTGTATCCGTATTAAAAATACCGTAGTGATCAAACTTATCTATACGCACACAACCACTTGCGTGGATGATCTGTTCATTGTTCAATAAGATCCCCACGTGCACGATCCTGCCTTCTTCGTTATCAAAAAAAGCGAGGTCACCTGCTTCGGCCTCTTCCACAAAACTTAGGGGAGAACCCAATTCGACTTGCTGGTATGCATCGCGTGGCAATTTGTAACCGTTTAGTTTATATACGATTTGTGTAAAGCCACTGCAATCTATTCCAAAAGGACTTTTGCCGCCCCACAGGTAAGGAGCGTTTAAAAACAAATAGGCAGTAGAAAGGAGATCAGGCACTGTTTTTTTTTGTTTTAGCAGAGTTGTATTTCCGTCAAAACCAAAATCAAACGACTCAAATTGCGTGCTGTGGTTTTTAAAGAAGGGTAGGGTAGCGCCAATTGTTATTGGGAAATGAGATTCTGTTTTTTTATTGTTTAATAATTGCACGAGTTCGTTTGAATAGACGGCATCTTGTTTTTCCAGCTGATTAAAAAGATTTTCCTGGATTCGGGTATATTGTTTACTGTTTATCCAGCATTCGTAATTGTCGAACGCCGTTTTAATTCTTATCCAGTCTTCGCCCGGCTCTAAAACAGTATAATGTTCCCCGAAGAGTAATTGTGTTACCATTTCGCTGGTACCGGAGGGTTCTTTTCTTCCCGGTACAATGCTTAGTGTACAAATTCCGTGTTGCATGAACGCTAATGTAATTAAATTATCAGGTAATTTAAAAAAGGTTTATTGCCAATCTTTGTAAAAGTTCTTCAATACGTAACATAAGAAACCCTGCAAATTATTACCGGAACTTATAGAAAGAATAAATAAAAGTAA
>JAYSYG010000287.1:0-5361 GCA_043716685.1 Sphingobacteriaceae bacterium
CAGGGCATCGGCAATTTTAGCCAGGCGTTTTTTATCCGTTAGTAAAAATCCATGCCAGCCTTTTTTATCGCTGTAAGGTTCCAGCATGCAGGCGCCGCGACTACCAAGTGCGCCATCCGAATAAATTTTAAATCCCCCAACCGTTAAACGATCTGTTTTATAAATTCCTTTTTTTATCCATTTGTCGTAATACGTGGAATCATCACTTAACAGTGCGTAGATCTTCATTTTTAAATTCCCTGTTTTTTGAGCCTGATCAATGAGATCAATGGTGTGTTCAGTTACACCGCAATCGTGCACCTGGGTTAAGCCGAAAGCAAAACATATTTCCTGCGCTTTTTGATAATAGGCCAGGGCAAGACTATCGTTAATAATAGGAATTTTAAGATCAACGAGATCCATGGCATTGTCAAGCAGGATGCCGGTAAGTTTTCCATTTTTTACTTCCACCATACCACCCTCTGTTTTTGTGGATGCCTTTACACCAGTCAGGTCAAGGGCTTTTTGGTTTACCAATGCAGCATGACCATCTACGCGTTTTAGAAAAACGGGCCGGTCCGGGAATAGTTCATCCAGTTGTGTTTTATCCGGAAATTCCTTTATATCCCAATCGTTCTGGTCCCAGCCACGACCATAGATCCAGGTCATGGGTGCGTTTTTACTGTACGCTTTTATTTTTTCAATAACGTCTTCAAAAGACTTAGTGCCGGTTAAATTACATTTCCACATGTCTGTGGCAAATCCGGTAAAATGGCAATGTGCATCAATTAAGCCAGGAAGGATGGTTTTGCCTTTCGCGTCTACTGTTTCTTTAGCAGTGTATTTGTGCAGGATCTTTGCAGTGGAATTTAATTCCAGGATCTTTCCTTCCTTTATAGCCATAGCTTCATAAGTAGTGAAGGAAGAATCTACAGAATAGATCACCGCGTTATGAACTATAAGATCGGCATTTTCTTTTTTTTGAGAGCACGAAAAGAAAAAAGCAATTGTAAGTATTAAAATAAAAGCGTTTTTTAGCATTGGGAAATTTTTGCCAAATATAGACATCATTCTCAACCACAAAGAACACAAAGTTTACACAAAGAATACAAAGTTAATTTTATTACTATTTTTAAAACATTTGTCCATAATGGTGGAACAAAATAAACAAATTGCAATGCGCTGGTTTGAGGCTTTTAATGAACATGGTCTTGAAAAATTGTTGTCATTGTATACTGATAATGCAGAACATTTTTCTCCCAAGTTAAAAATCCGTCAACCAGAAACATACGGACTGATAAAAGGAAAAAGTGCTTTAAGAAACTGGTGGCAGGACTCTTTTGATCGTTTGCCTTCTTTAAAATACGAAGTCACAAAATTAACTGCCGATGAAGAGCAGGTGTTTATGGAATACATTCGTCATGTAGACGGAGAGGAAGATCTGAGGATAGGTGAAGTTTTGGAGATTAAAAATGGTTTGATTGTTTTTTCAAGGGTGTATCATGGGTAATCTCGCTTAACTTTGGAAAAATACAGCGGTATTTTTAGATAACTTTTCCGAAGTGGCAGTCTTAAATTATTTCTGTCCCCTTATCCGGCTTAGTGTTTCCTGCGTAATTCCTAAATAAGAGGCGATGATACCCAATGAAACGCGTTGTAAGATCTGAGGATGCTTTTCAACCAGTAAATCGTATCTTTCTTTGGCCGTCATAGAATGAAAATCATCAAATTTTTTTTCGAGTACCGACATTCCGTAATTTGCGAAAAGCCTTCCCATACGTTCCAGTTCCTTGGAGTTTGCATACAGGTTTTCCAGCTTATTATAATCAAAGATCCAGAGCGTACAATCTTCTAATGTTTCCACATGTTTATTGCTGGTTGTTCTTGAAAAAAAACTGGCCATTGATCCTACAAAGTCGTTTTCCGCCGCCAGCCAGTAAGTAACTTCCTTCCCGCTTTTATAATAGAATGTACGGGCAACTCCTTTTTCAACAAAATAGAGGTGATTGCATATTTTTCCTTCTTCTTCGAGGATTTCTTTCTTCTTAAATTCTTTTTTCACGATACTTTCCATGAACATGGCCTCCGTTTCTTTCGAAAGTTTTGCCATTTCACCGAAGGATTCAATTAGCTTTTTCATAAAAACAGGATCGCTGAGATTTAGGATTTAAGGGACTAAGATATAAATATTTTTTGCCTCGTGTAAATTTTGAAAAAGTAATTGCTTATTCAGGGGCAAAATTTTAAAGTGGGTGATGGATGCCCCCAAACGGGGGATTTGATTTATACAAACAGTATTATCAGCTATAAATTAGTAATTTCACAAACAAAAATTACACCATGAGAAGAGCCGCTTTTTTATTTTTAATAGTTCCTGCTTTTATTTTTGCGCAACAAAAAGTCACCCTTGAAGATATTTGGGCGAAGGGTACGTTTTTTCCAAAATCTGCTCAGGGATTTAATGTGCTAAAAGACGGATTAAATTACGTGGATATTGATAAAAATGAAAAGGATGGCACAACTTCTAATTTATATAAGTTCGAATTAAAAACTCAGAAAAAGACCACACTGCTGGTTAGTGGCAGCGATGTAAAATTTGATAACCGCGTTCTTGATCTTACTACCTATGAGTTTAGTCCCAATGAGGATAAATTATTGCTCAGCGAAAACATGGAGCATGTATACCGCCGTTCGCCCAAAGCAAATTATTTTGTATTTGACATTGCAACAAAAAAAGTAACACAGCTAAGCGATAAAGGAAAACAACTGTTTCCCACATTTTCTCCGGATGGAAAAAAGATCGCTTTTGTGCTCGAAAATAATTTATATATCAAAGATCTTTCAACAGGTTCTGAAATAACTGTTACTAAAGACGGAGAGCAAAATAAGATCAAAAATGGCTGGGGCGACTGGGTTTATGAAGAGGAGTTTTCAAAAGCGAATTATTTTGACTGGAGTCCGAACAGCCAGTGCCTGGCTTACGTGCGTTTTGATGAAACACGTGTAAAAGAATTTACGATGGACTATTATAAAGGGGATCTGTATCCTGAAAAATATACATTTAAATATCCCAAAGCCGGAGAAGATAACTCCCTGGTTTCGGTTCACATTTTTGACGTGAATTCAAACGCTACTATTAATGCTGACATTGGAGCGGAAACTGACATTTATATTCCGAGAATTGAATTTACAAACGATCCTAAAATACTTTGTATCCAGCGCCTGAACCGACTGCAAAACAAGCTTGAGTTTTTGTTCACCGATGTTACGAACGGCAAAGGAAAAATTGTTTACACAGACGAAAGCCAAACCTATGTGGATATTACCGATGATCTCAGGTTTGTTGCTAACACCGGTTTTATTGTTTCAAGCGAGAAAGATGAGTACAACCATTTGTATTATTATGATCTGACTGGTAAACTCATTAACCAGATCACTAAAGGAGAATGGGATGTAATGGAATTCAAAGGATTTAACGTGGCTACAAGTACATTGTATTATCTCTCCACTGAAAACGGTGCCATTAACCGCGATATGTATAGTATTAAACTCGATGGTAAGGAGAAGAAACGCTTGTCACCTAAAAACGGACAGACAAATTTTGAATTTGCAAAAGGATACAAGTATTATATCTCAACTTATAGTAATGCTGACACACCACCTTTGTACGAACTCTATAATATTGATGGAAAGCTGGTAAAAGTACTGGAAGATAACTCGGAGCTTGTAATGAAAATGTCAACCTATAATTTATCAAAAAAGAAATTCTTTAAGTTTAAACACCCGGAAGGTTTTGAATTAAATGGTTGGATTAAAAAACCTGTAAATTTTGATTCCACTAAAAAATATCCGGTGTATATGTATGCTTATGGCGGTCCGGGTGGCAATGAGTGCAACAATGGCTGGGACTGGAATGATTATTTCTGGCACAGCCTGCTTAACCAGGAAGGATACATTGTAGTGTGTGTAGACAACAGGGGAACACAAGGACGTGGCAGGCAATTTAAACACAGCACGTATTTGCAGTTGGGAAAACTTGAAACAATAGACCAGATAGAAGTTGCCAAATATCTCGGAGGACTTTCGTACGTTGACAAATCGCGTATTGGCTTCCAGGGATGGAGCTATGGTGGATACATGGCTTCACTTATGATCTCGAAAGGGGCAGACGTTATAAAAGCGGCGATTGCTGTTGCGCCGGTTACCAACTGGAAATATTATGACAATATTTATACGGAACGTTTTCTGCGCAAACCACAGGATAATAAGAGCGGATATGAAGACAATTCACCAACAAATTTTGTAAAAAGCATTAAAGGAAAGTTTTTATTGATACATGGAAGTGGTGATGATAACGTACATGTGCAGAACAGTATGGAACTGGCTGCCGCAATGGTTAAAAACAATATTCCTTTTGATTTTATGATCTATCCGAATAAAAATCACGGTATTAGCGGCGGATACACCCGTTTGCATATTTACACAAAAATGCTGAAGTTCGTAAAAGAAAACCTTTAGAGGAGAATGCCAAAAAGAAAAAAATTAGTCGTTTTTACCGGGGCGGGAATTAGCGCGGAGAGTGGAATTAAGACCTTCAGGGATTCTGGAGGACTTTGGGAAGAATACCGGATCGAGGATGTTGCAACATTTGATGCCTGGACAAAAAACCAGGCGCTTGTTCTTGATTTTTATAATCAGCGCCGTAAGCAGGTACAGCATGCACACCCAAATGCGGCTCATCTATTGGTTGCAGACTTACAGAAGATGTTTGATGTGCAGGTAATAACACAAAATGTAGACAACTTGCATGAGCGTGCGGGAAGTAAAAAAGTGCTGCATCTTCACGGCGAACTTATGAAAGCAAGGAGTACTGTTGATCCGAATCTGATCTATGAACTTAAAACAACCGACATTAAAGCCGGAGATATGTGTGAAAAAGGTTCGCAATTACGTCCGCATATTGTATGGTTTGGCGAGCTGGTTCCCGAAATGGAAACGGCCAATGAAATAGCTAGACAGTCTGATCTATTTGTTGTTATTGGAACTTCTCTGAATGTATATCCCGCAGCGGGAGTAATTAACTTTGTTTCGCCTTACGTGCCAACCTGGTTATTGGATCCGGGGGATTTTAATCTTGATTATATCCGTGAATTGAAACACATTAAAAAAACGGCGGTGAATGGGGCTGAGGAATTAAAGAAAGAATTGTTGAAACATATATAGAATGTAAAAGGGAAGATGGCAAAGGTTTGCTGATGTAATTATGAAATAGCCATGTTTGCCAAAACACAATTGCGAAGCACTCAACGAAAACAATTAAAAATAAATAAAAACTGTTGAGTTAAACACTAATGATTATTTAAACTGGCTATACCACACTTC
>JAYSYG010000288.1:0-5356 GCA_043716685.1 Sphingobacteriaceae bacterium
GCCGACTTACGTTTGTCAGCGGGATATTGAGATATAATTTTTTGAGCGGCGATCATCGCATCTTCACTGAATTTTATTTCAGCGCGTTTTGCTTTGCTAAATTCCTGCGTTCCGTGAATTTGTGAACTCATTCTCTAATTTTTATTTTATTATTATTGGTGGCTTCGACGAACTCAGCCACCGGATTTTTTAAGCATCTAATTCTCCTGCAATTACATTCATGCTGCTCATGGTAAGAATTGCATCGGAGAGTAACCCCCCTTTTATCATTTCCGGGTAAGCCTGGTAATAAATAAAGCATGGTCTGCGGAAGTGCAAACGGAAAGGAGTTCTTCCACCATCACTGATCAGGTAAAAACCTAATTCACCATTTCCTCCTTCAACACAATGATACACTTCCCCCTTAGGTATTTCTGTTTCACCCATCACAATTTTAAAGTGATAGATCAGGGCTTCCATATTGTTGTAAACCTCTTGTTTTGGTGGTAAAAAGAAATCAGGCACATCAGCATGAGGTGGACCCGTGGGTAAATTTTTAATGGCTTGTTTGATTATTTCTAAAGATTGCCACATTTCTTCATTGCGCACAGTGAAACGGTCATACGTATCTCCACTGGTTCCAACCGGAATTTTAAAATCAAAATCTTGGTACGAACAATAAGGCGTTGCAACACGAACGTCATAATCTACGCCAGCCGCACGAAGATTAGGACCGGTAAAGCTGTATTCCAAAGCCCTTTCTCCTGTTATCGGACCACAATTAATTGTCCTGTCCATAAAAATCTTGTTGCGCATTAATAACTTATTAAACTCAGTTAATGCTGCCGGAAAGTCCTTTACAAAAGCATTGATCCTGTCCCAGGTAACTTTGCTCCATTCCGTATCAAATCCTCCGATGCGACAAATATTTGTTGTTAAACGTGCGCCGCAGATGCTTTCGAAAATATCATAGATGTGTTCGCGCCATTGAAATAAATATAGAAACCCTGTTGTTGCGCCTGTATCCTGGCCTATAATAGTATTACAGATAATATGATCGGAAATACGTGAAAGTTCCATGACGATTACACGCAAATAATCTACGCGTTTTGGGATTTCGATCTTAAGAAGTTTTTCAACGGTTGTATGCCAGCCAATATTGTTAATTGGCGACGAGCAATAGTTCATCCTGTCTGTAAGAGGGGTGATCTGCGCATAGGGCCTGCGTTCAGCAAGTTTTTCAAAAGCCCTGTGAATGTATCCGCAAGTTGGAACAGCATCGTGAATAATTTCACCATCCATCTTTAACACATTTTGAAAAATACCATGTGTTGCAGGATGCGTAGGACCAAGATTTAGAGTTGTGTATTCCTTTTCAATCGTATCCGCAGGCGGTGTAATTGTATTTTCTTTTTTACTCATTTTTTGATGTAAGATTTAAGATTGGAGATTTAAGATTTTTACTTCTTACTTCTAAAATCTGATTTCAAATTTCTTATCGTCCAAACATTTTATCTTCTTTGTCTTCGCGGGTCTGATCTTCCAAAGGATATTCTTTCCGCATCGGGAAAATATCCATTTCATCTACATTTAAGATCCGCACTAAATTGGGATGGCCCTTAAACCTGATCCCGTAAAAATCATAACTCTCCCGCTCCATCCAGTTCGCTCCAACCCAAAGATCAGTAGCAGTGGGAATTTCCGGCTTATTGATATCAAAAAAAGCTTTGATGCGGATGCGCATATTTTTAGGCATGTTATGCAAGTGATAGATCACGCCCAGTTGTTTCTCATCTGCTGTCTGCATGCCGGTAAGATCAGTCAGGAAGTGGAAATTTAATTCCGGATCTTCTTTTAAGAATTTAAGAATGTCGTGTGCTTTTGTGTGATCAACTGTAAATACCGGGAAGTTGTATAATAACTCTGCTTCCATATGCAGTCCAGGAAACTGTTCATTCAGCCTTGTAGTTACCGTATGTAAAATTTCTTTGCTCATTTTTTCAATTTCTTGATTTGTTGAATTCCTGATTTGTTGAATTAATTATAAAATCAAGAATTCAACAACTCTACAATTCGTTTATTCTATTCCAAAACTATTCATTAGCTCTTTGTACTGGGGTGAATGGCGGCGACGTCCGGATTCATTCTTGGCCAACTCCTGGATCTTTAGAATTCCGTCGATGATCTGCTCCGGACGTGGCGGGCAACCCGGAACATATACGTCTACCGGGATGATCCTATCTATACCTTGTAAAACACTGTAAGTGTCAAAAATTCCACCACTGCTTGCGCAGGCACCAACGCTCAGTACCCAACGTGGTTCAGCCATTTGTTCGTAAACCTGCCTCAGTGTAGGACCCATCTTTTTTGCTATGGTTCCCATTACCATTAAAAGATCTGCCTGGCGTGGTGAAAAACTCAAACGCTCCATCCCGAAACGGGCAAGGTCGTAATGAGAACCCATAGTAGCCAT
Organism: Sphingobacteriaceae bacterium; assembly: GCA_043716685.1. GTDB lineage: Bacteria > Bacteroidota > Bacteroidia > B-17B0 > Aurantibacillaceae > Aurantibacillus. The sequence goes on from JAYSYG010000288.1 coordinate 2,453, forward strand.
AAATTCAATACCACAGCATGATGTTGCAAAGGGAAGCGGCCAAAGGGAATTCGCGCGTGCCATGCCGATTACCTCATCCACTTTGGTTGCAAAAAAACCAGGGCCTTCAATCCCTTCCGGTGATTTAGCAATTTCTAGTTTTGTTTTTTTTATAATTTCGTTTGACATCTTAATGATTTACAATTTAATAAGTTACAATTGACGATTTATGAAATTGTAAATTGTCAATTCTTCACAATCGTCAATTAGACTAGTCTTCCCATTGCAGGGCTTTCTTGGAAAGCATGTAATAAAACCCCACCAGCAACAAAACGATAAAACTGAATACTTCAATCACACCAAGCATTCCCAGCTCTTTAAAATTGGCGGCCCAGGGATACATAAAAATAACCTCAATATCGAATAATACGAAAAGGATTGCGACAAGAAAATATTTAATTGAAAAGGGAACGCGGGCATTTCCCTGTGCTTCGATACCACATTCAAAGGATTCTAATTTTACCTTGGTTTTACGTTTTGGTCCTAAAGCGTGCGTTGCGTATAAGGAAACAACAGCAAAACCAACGGCTATTGTAAACATGATAAAAATCGGCAGGTAATCAAGAGGAGAATCAGTACTCATAAAATTTGAAATTTTAGATTGTAAGATTAACTATTTTTACAGAAACCATCAAACTTTCCAGTTAAAAAAATACTAAATATATTCATTCCATTTAATCTTATGATTCTCCACTATTAGCCCATTTCCGGGAAGTTCGTAACCGCCCTCACGCGTTGTTAAGACAGAGGGGCTTAAAGTGTTAAAACAAGGCTGAATTTGAGTGAAATTAAGGTTTGTGGAACAATAATATTCTCTTATCTTTGTCCCCACTAAAATTATATACTATGTTTGGAATGGGCGCCCCAGAAATTATTGTTATCCTGATAATTCTTTTATTGATGTTCGGTGGCAAAAAAATACCTGAATTAATGAAAGGTTTAGGCAAGGGTATAAAAGATTTTAAGGATGCCAGCAAAGGCGAATCTGAAGGTGGCGAAATAGAAAAAAAATAATCCCGATAGCTATCGGGATATGTAAATTTGAAGCGTTAGCCTTTTTTGGATAACGCTTTTCTTGTTTTTAAAAACCAATTTTTGTGTATTCATTTTCAACCATAAATAAATTACAATCTGACCTCCGCTCAGGGGCAGTTACCTGCAAACTCCTTGTGGAGCAGGCTATTTCAGAGATCACCAAAAAGAAACAACTTAACGCCTTTTTAGAAGTTTTTGAAAAATCGGCTTCAGAAAATGCACTAGTGGTCGATCAGAAAATTAAGGCGGGTACAGCGGGGAAATTAGCCGGGGTAATTGTTGGCCTTAAAGATAATATCTGTTACAAAGGTCATAAAGTTTCTGCTTCTTCAAAAATCCTCGAAGGATTTGAATCCTTATACTCTGCTACAGTAGTGGAAAGGTTGCTCGCGGAAGACGCCATTATTATAGGGCGGTTAAACTGCGACGAGTTCGCCATGGGAAGCAGTAACGAAAATTCTGCTTTTGGAAATGTGCTAAACCCACTCAACGAAAAATGTGTACCGGGAGGGTCTTCCGGAGGTGCCGCAGCTGCTGTAGCCGCCAACTTATGCCATGTAACCCTTGGTTCTGATACAGGAGGCTCTATTCGTCAACCGGCTTCCTTTACCGGAACCGTTGGCATTAAGCCTACCTACGGGCGGGTTTCCCGGTATGGCTTAATCGCGTATGCCTCTTCCTTCGACCAGATAGGCCCTATTACAAAAACCGTGGGAGACATGGCCCTTGTGCTGGAAGTGATCAGCGGCAAGGATGTCCACGATAACACCTCGTCGTCTCAACCTGTTGCTTCTTATGTAAAAGGACTTGCTGCCGACAGAAAATATAAAATCGCGTATTTAAAAGAATGTATTGATTCTGAAGGTCTCGATCCGGAAGTGAAAAGCGCCGTTTTAAATCAAATAGAGACGCTAAAGGCAGCAGGTCATCAGTTGCAGGAAGTCAGTTTCCCTTACCTGGAGTTTCTTGTTCCTACCTATTATGTTCTTACAACGGCTGAGGCCTCTTCCAATCTTTCCCGTTTTTCAGGAATCCATTATGGCCACAGAACTGAGAAGGCTACGGATCTGGAAAGCACCTACAAAAAATCACGCAGTGAAGGTTTTGGAAAAGAAGTAAAACGCCGCATCATGCTCGGAACCTTTGTTCTAAGCGCAGGGTACTATGATGCTTATTATAGCAAAGCTCAAAAAGTAAGGCGCATCATTCATGAAAAAACAAAAGAGATCTTCGGGGATTTTGATTTTATTTTAACACCCTCTACTCCCGGCACCGCTTTTGAATTTGGCAAAAACAGCGCCGATCCAATCAAAATGTACCTGGAAGACATCTTTACCGTTCAGGCTCCTATTGCAGGAGTTCCGGCTATTTCCGTGCCTTGTGGCACGCACAGCAACGGCTTGCCGATGGGACTGCAATTGATGGCCAACTATTTTGAGGAAGAAAAGCTGTTAAACCTGGCTTCTAAAATAAAGGCCTGAGCGTAAACAGCATTTTGCCCGTTTTTAGTTAAAATTATGAACAGCGACCTGAGGTATTTTTAAATATTATAAATTTACCGAACATTTAATTCACCAACATTTAAAAAAAGTATAATGAAAGTATCAGTTATTGGAGCAGGGAACGTAGGAGCCACATGTGCAGAGTACATCGCCCTTAATCGCATTGCCAGCGAAGTTGTTATTTTAGACATTAAAGAAAATTTCGCAGAAGGAAAAGCGCTGGATCTTATGCAGACCGCTACCTTAAACGGTTTTAATACCCGTATTACCGGGAGTACAAACGATTACAGCAAAACTGCCAACTCTAAGGTAGTGGTTGTTACCAGCG
>JAYSYG010000289.1:0-1677 GCA_043716685.1 Sphingobacteriaceae bacterium
CCTGGTACTTACCAGGTAGTTTTAAATGTAGTGGATAAAGTATCGGGGGAAGTTTTTATTAGTGAGACAGATTATCCACTGGAAATCGAAAAACCAAATCGCCTGATTATTGATTGCCCTGAGGTTATGTTTGTTAATAACGAAGTAACATTTACCGCAAAAGAACCTTATTTCAAAAATTGCAGGATCGAAAAAATTTGCTGGGCTTTTGGTGACGGAAAGTTTAATTCGGGTTCAGTCGTTAAACATATTTATAAAGGCGCTGGCACTTATACTGTTCAGCTTGGAGTTGTTGCAAAGAATAAAGAATCGGGAGCAACCGAACTCTATAAAATTGAAAAGATCATAACTACCAACTCCCCGGTTCTTAACAGATAATATGAATAAATTACTTACGCAGGTTATAGGCTGCATTTTTTTAATAATTACGTCTACTATTCTGCCCGCACAGCCAATTCCGTCGACTGATGAAAAAATACCATTTATATGCACATTCAGCAAGCAGGCCGATAAAAACTGGGGAGACGATGATTTTGTACAAACATTCTTTTTTGTAATCCCTGAAACATATAAAAAACCAATTTACATACGTGTATTTGACCCGGACAATGGTGGTATGTATGATGAAAATCACAATCAGTTTAATAGTAAAACAAAATTCTCGGTGTATGGCGGGAATAAAGCACATTCCGATCCTGACGCTAAAAGCCCTGATCCAAAAGGAAATTTTAAGAGCGGGATCTTATTATCATCAAAAATTTACGGTGAGGATAAAAGCACCGACAATAAATGGATCACCATTGGACCTTTTAATCCTATTGAAGGAGAATTACAAAAGAACCTGGGAGGAAGAGTATTTAAAATTGTTATTGAAGGACTGGAAGGGGATGACGGAAATCTTTACAGGCTCTTTCTTTCTTCGGATGCGAATGAAAATAAGGCCGTAGAAGGCGGGAATGGTTTTGCCTACGAATATGCGTTCCGGCTTTTTGACACGAAAGGATCTGTTTCTCATCTATATCCTTTTGTAGCTGAAAATGTAACCGCGGTTAAAATCAAAGTGTTTGATTACGATAGCGAAGGAATGATCAGGATCATTTCAGTAGCTAAAAAAGGCGATGCCTGCAATCTTAAAGAAGACGGTCTCTGGATAGAAAGTATGCACCGTGTAGTAAAGGAAGAAACCAATACGTCTCTTGATATCCAGTTTATCAAACAATCACCGGTCAAAAACAATAACATTGTTGTTTTCATCTCCAATCAATATGGTGAGCTTATGCCTTTCTTTACAAGCCCTATTGGCGGTGTGCCAAAGTATTTATATAAAATAAGTGTAAAAGCGGAGTAACATGCGATATAAAATAATTTTCCTGGTTACATTTCTGCGGTTTTTTCTTCCGGTTCTTCAGGGCCAGACATATAATTTTAAGCACTATGGCGAAGTGGATGGATTGAGCCAATCGTATATTTATTCCATGTCCCAATCGCGCGAGGGCGTTTTGACTCTATCAACCGGCGAAACTATTTCATGGTTTGACGGTAATAAGTTTACATCTTTATCAAACAAACATCTTATTGAAAATATGGTTTCCGGTCATTTTATCGATTCGCGAGGAATAACATGGATTTTACACCAGCAGAATGGTTTATCATTTATAAGGTACGGACACTACTCCA
>JAYSYG010000290.1:0-5337 GCA_043716685.1 Sphingobacteriaceae bacterium
GTACGACGTGAATGTGTGGTATCAGTTTTAGATTTAGTGATTAAAGGCTCTACATACATCCGTAAAGCTTTTGCCTTTGCAAGTGTAGTTGTAATACGCTTGTGCAGGATAAGCGAAGAAGCCATGTTTGAAAGCATCGACCGGCGATGACTATCTGTACGACTTAAATGGTTTATTTTTTTACCGTGTCTCATTGTTTGTTTGGTTGTGCACGTGCATACCGTCAGTCAACCTGAATCAGGGACCGGGAATTATGCCGTTCGCTTATTATTCTTCTTCTAATTTGAATTTTGAAAGGTTCATACCAAATGATAAACCTTTAGATTTTACTAAATCCTGAATTTCGGTTAAAGATTTTTTACCAAAGTTTCTGAATTTTAATAAGTCGTTCTTGTTAAAAGAGACAAGTTCGCCTAAAGTCTCAACGTCAGCTGCTTTTAAGCAATTTAAGGCACGAACAGATAGATCCATGTCCACTAACTTGGTTTTTAATAATTGACGCATGTGAAGGCTTGTTTCGTCAAATTCTTCTTCATTACGTTTTTCTTCTGCATCCAAAGTAATTTTTTCGTCAGAGAATAACATAAAGTGGAAAATAAGGATCTTCGCAGCTTCTTTTAAAGCGTCTTTCGGATGAATGGAACCATCTGTAACGATGTCCAGGATCAAACGTTCGTAATCCGTTTTTTGTTCAACACGGTAGTTTTCGATATTGTATTTTACATTCTTAATGGGAGTGTAAATTGAATCAATAAAGATAGTCCCGATTGGCGCACTGTTTGTTTTGTTTTCTTCAGCAGGAACATAACCACGGCCACGTTCAACTGTTAATTCCATTTTCAAACGCACAGAAGGATCGCAATTAAAGATCACCAGATCAGGGTTCAAAATTTGAAATCCGTTTACATATTTACCGATATCACCGGCAGTGAATTTATCAGCGCCTGCAAAATGAACGGTAATTTTTTCGTTATCGTGATTATCTAATTGTTTTTTGAAACGAACTTGTTTTAAGTTCAAAACGATCTCCGTAACGTCTTCAACAACACCTTTGATGGTTGAAAACTCATGGTCAACTCCTTCAACTCTTAAAGACGTAATAGCGTAACCTTCTAATGAAGATAACAAAATACGACGTAAAGAGTTTCCGATTGTAATCCCAAAACCCGGCTCAAGTGGTCTAAACTCAAATTGGCCTGTTGTTTCGGTTGAGTTAATCATAATAACCTTATCAGGTTTTACGAAATTTAAAATTGCCATATCTTTAGCTTGTATTAAGTTTATTAAATTATTTTATTATTTAGAGTACAACTCCACGATCAGTTGTTCCTTAATGTTTTCAGGAATTTGTGAACGCTCTGGGCGGGAAAGAAACTTTCCGCTTAAAGTTGACTTATCGAAATCTAACCAGGGGTGTTTGTTAACAGCTCCTGAAATAGAGTTAGTGATAATCTCCATTGATTTTGATTTTTCACGAACACCAACTACATCACCTGGTTTCAGGGTGTAAGATGCGATGTTTACAGTAGAACCGTTAACGGTAATATGTGCATGAGAAACTAACTGACGGGCCCCACGACGTGTAGGAGCAATTCCTAAACGGTAAACCACATTGTCTAAACGGCTTTCGATTAATTGTAACAAAACCTCACCGGTAATACCGTGTGAACGTGCTGCTTTATCAAACGTTCTTGCAAATTGTTTTTCTAAGATACCGTAAGTATACTTAGCTTTTTGTTTTTCCATCAACTGAATTGCGTATTCAGATTGTTTTGAACGTTTTTTTGTGTTACCGTGCTGCCCCGGAGGGTAGTTTTTCTTTTCAAGCGCTTTATCAGGGCCGAAGATTGGCTCTCTGAACTTACGCGCGATTTTTGATTTGGGACCTGTGTACCTTGCCATTTTAAATAATTGTTTTTGTTGTGGCTGAAATGATCAATGGATCTAATTCAACCGGGTTATTATTTAAGTTGAAAACCCTATAGATTATCAACTCCAAATCCCGACTTGCATCAGGACCGGCTTTTTTTATTGTATTAAACTCTACGACGTTTAGGAGGACGACAACCGTTGTGAGGAATTGGAGTGATATCCATGATCTCCGAAACTTCGATCCCGGAAGCTGCAATCGTTCTGATAGCACTTTCTCTTCCGCCGCCTGGTCCTTTAACGTAAACTTTTACTTTGCGTAAACCTGCTTCGTGAGCAACTTTACTACAATCCTGAGCTGCCATTTGTGCAGCATAAGGCGTGTTCTTTTTAGAACCACGGAATCCCATTTTGCCAGCACTGCTCCAGGAAATTACTTGTCCTGTCATATTGGTTAATGAAATAATAATATTATTGAATGTAGCGCTAATGTGAGCTTCACCTACTGCTTCAACTTTTACAGTACGTTTACGTTGTGTAGCTTTTGCGTTGTTAGCGGCTGTTGGTTGTTTTGCCATTTGTATTTAAATCTATTGTAATTATTTATTATTTAGTCGCCATTTTCTTGTTAGCGATCGTCTTACGCTTACCTTTACGGGTGCGGGCATTCGTTTTAGAACGTTGGCCACGAACAGGTAAACTGTTACGGTGACGGATTCCACGGTAGCTGTTGATATCGGTTAAACGCTTAATGTTTAACTGGGTTTCAGAGCGTAAAGCACCTTCAATCTTGAAGTTGTTGTTAATAAGGTTACGGATCGCGTTTTGCTCATCGTCAGTCCACTCGCTTACTTTTTTATCCTGGTGAATTCCTGCTTCGCTCAGAATTTTAGCAGCCCTGCTGCTTCCAATACCGTAAATATAGGTTAAACCTATTACGCCTCTTTTGTTTTTCGGTAAATCAATACCAGCTATACGTGCCATTTCTATTAAATATAATTATTAAAAAACGTTTGCAAAGATAAAAATTACTTCTGTCTTTGTTTAAATTTTGGGTTTTTTTTGTTTATAACATACAATTTACCCTTGCGGCGCACGATCTTACAATCTACGCTTCTTTTTTTGATGGATGCTCTTACTTTCATTTCCTTTATTTTAAATTCTGAATACTAATTTCTGTTTGTTAAACTGCCTACTGCACCTGCCAACTAATTACTTGTATCTGAAAGTAATCCTAGCTTTTGTTAAATCGTAAGGACTCATTTCCAACTTCACTTTATCACCCGGCAAAATTTTGATGTAATGCATCCTCATTTTACCTGAAATATGTGCTGTAACTACGTGTCCATTCTCCAACTCTACCCTGAACATTGCGTTACTAAGTGCTTCAACTATAGTTCCGTCAATTTCAATATTTGATTGTTTCGCCATATATGAAATTAACCTTGTTGAACCATCATGGCATTAGCGCCTCTTCCCTTAATCCTGCCCGATTTCATCAGACCATCATAGTGGCGGTTCAATAAGTAAGTTTCTATTTGTTGTAAAGTATCTAAAACCACACCTACAAGGATCAACAAAGAAGTTCCTCCGTAGAAATCTGCAAAAGCACTGTTAATTCCAAGTTTCTGTGCAAATGCAGGCATAACAGCCACACCCGCAAGGAAAATAGATCCCGGAAGTGTAATACGGCTCATTACCTGGTCAATAAACTCAGCTGTTTTTTTACCTGGCTTAACACCTGGTATAAATCCTCCATTACGCTTCATATCATCGGCTAGTTGGTTAGGATTAACCATAATAGCCGTGTAGAAGTAAGTAAATAAGATGATCAGGACAGCAAAAACAAAATTGTACCAAAAACCATATCTTTCCTGGAAAACACCACCGGCATTACCCATTGCATTGTTAATAGCATAAGGAATAAACATGATAGCCTGCGCAAAGATGATTGGCATTACACCGGCAGCATTCACTTTTAAAGGTATGTACTGACGAACTCCACCGTATTGTTTATTTCCAACGATCTTTTTGGCAAACTGCACCGGTATTCGCCGTGTGCCTTGCACCAGGAGTATGGAGCCAACAATTACAAGCAACAAGATAACAATTTCAATAAGAAAAATGATAAGACCACCGTTACCAGCTGTTCTCGATTTAATTTCAGATAAGAATGCGAAGGGTAAACGGGAGATAATTCCGATCATAATGATCAAAGAGATTCCATTTCCTAAACCTTTATCTGTAATCCTTTCACCTAACCACATTACAAACATGGTACCGGTTACTAAAATAAAGATGGATTGAATCCACCAGAAAGAAGTCATTTCAGGAAAAGCACCAGGGGCTGTAGATTTGATAGAAGCAATATAACCCGGAGCCTGAACTGCTGTAACAGCAATAGTTAAGAAACGTGTGTACTGATTGATCTTTTTACGTCCGCTCTCCCCTTCTCTTTGCATTTTTTGAAAATATGGAACAGCCATCCCCATTAACTGGATGATGATGGATGCGGTAATGTAAGGCATAATTCCTAAGCCGAAGATAGAGGCGCGTAAAAACGCTCCACCTGCAAACATATTAATTAAACCCACGATGCCGCCGGTTTGGTTGGAGTTACTGCTGGCTGCGGCCAAAGCATCAACGTTAACGCCGGGAAGAACCACATAGGATCCTAAGCGATAGATCAATACTAAGCCCAGAGTAACCAGGATTCTCTGCCTTAGTTCCTCGATGGTCCAGATATTCCGAAGGGTATCAATAAAACGCTTCATATATTACTTTGTCTCTGTTTTTGCAGTGATTTTAGTACTTGTAATAGTACCACCTTTTTCTTCAATTGCTTTTTTAGCCGATGCAGTGAAAGCATCAACAGTAATATTAACTTTTGAAGTTAATTCGCCACGGCCCATGATCTTAACGAGATCGTTTTTGTGAGCCATTCCGTTTTGTATTAGCACATCAATAGTGATATCCGTTACTTTAGTAACATCAATTAACTTCTGGATCGCGTCCAGGTTAATGCCATGGTGCTCGATACGGTTAATATTTTTGAAACCAAACTTAGGTAAACGACGTTGTAAAGGCATTTGACCACCTTCAAAACCACGCTTTTTAGAGTGACCTGAACGGGATTGAGCTCCTTTATGTCCGCGTGTAGCTGTTCCTCCACCACCTGAACCTTGTCCACGGCCACGACGGTAGTTTGATTTTACTGAACCATTTGCTGGTTTTAATTCATTTAATTTCATGTGCAATTTTTATTTTTTTTGACTTGGTCACATGGAATAATCTTGCGATTATTTCATTGGATAAGTCTATTAAATATTTTCAACTTTTAATACGTGTTTCACCTTGTGAATCATGCCATCAATAGCAGGATTTGTATCTTTTTCTACAGAGCTATGAGTTTTACCTAATCCTAAAGCAATGAGAGTAGCTTTTTGAGCAGGAGAACGTTTAGCGGTG
>JAYSYG010000030.1:0-2524 GCA_043716685.1 Sphingobacteriaceae bacterium
CCAATACGGCAATCATACCCTCAGCACCTCTTTCCATCCCTATCTCCTTGTAGGTGCAAAATATTATTTCACGAAAAATTTCGGAGTCTACAGTGAGCTGGGCTACGATATTTCCCTTATAAAACTTGGCCTTACGTTTAAATTCGATACAGCAAAATAATCCTCAACAAAAAATAACTCTAAAACAAAATCCTATGACACCAACATTACTTGCCAAAATTAAAAGCAAAGCAAAACAAAACATGACAACACTTTTGTTTTTTCTAAGCTTAAGTTTTACAAATTTTTTAAATGCGCAGATTTCTCCTGCTTGGGTAAAATTCTCAACCCCTTCCAATTATGCGAATTACGATGTAAAAGAAGTTGCATTAGGCGTTGATACCCTTGGAAATGTGTACACAGCGGCTTCTATGAATGACACTCTTAATAATCTCGATAAAGCCGTGCTTGTAAAACATAACAGTGCCGGTGTGCAGCAATGGATAAAATTTTATGACAACAACAGTCTCTCTTATAACGGCACCTATGTAACGTCCTTGCTGGTTGACAAAGCCGGTAATTCTTACGTATGTGGCTACGGAATCCATAATGGTATAAGTGCGGAAGATATTATGGTAATTAAGTATGATAATTCCGGCACGCAGCAGTGGATCAAATATTGGGATGGCGGGCAGAACCAGGCCGACTATGCCACAAGCGCAACCTTTGATGCCACCGGGAATATTATTGTTGCAGGTTACGCCAACGATTTTGGAACAACCGGCGATGACGTGGCACTAGTTAAATGGTCTACTTCCGGAACGCAGGTTTGGAGCTATGTGTATAATAATTCTGCTTCCAATGGCGAAGACAGAGCTTTAAGTGTTGCGAGCGATCCGGTTGGGAATATCTTCATTACCGGCTCAACCTATGGTACAAATGCCCGGAATATGATCACCATCAAATTAAACAATTCCGGCATAAACCAATGGACAAAAATTATGGCACACGTGAGTTCAGGAAACGATGAAAGAGGATACAGTGTGGCGGCAGACGCTCTGGGCAATTGTTATGCCACAGGGGCTGTAGGCGATTGGATCACGATAAAATATGATCCTGCCGGAAATGCACTGTGGACGAGTCATTACACACTAAACGCCCTGAATGCAGACAGTCGCAAAAAAGTAATGATTGATAAAAACAACAATGTGATCGTTACCGGAGATGCTTTTGTTTCAGGTGGAGGCCATTTCAGCGATCTTGTTACAAGTAAACTGGATCCATCGAACGGATCGTTAATATGGTCTGTAAGTATTGATAACGGAGGCATTGATGCTTTCACAGATGCTACGTATGATGCAAGTGGGAACATATATGTAGGAGGTTATTTTGACGGGCCTTTGGGTCCGGACATGAGCGCCATGATCATAACATCTGCAGGTGGTGTTATCTGGAACACAACCTATAGCAACCCTAATCGCGCTGCGGGCACAGATTATCCCTACCAGGTAATCGTTGATAAAAACCTTAATTTTTACATGGCGGGTGTTTCAGAAACAAGGGGAACCGGAAGTACGGATGCAGTTGACGTAGTAACACTCAAATACAATGCATTGGTTACAGGTATAAAAGAAAATTCCTTAAGCCGCATTGATCTTTCCATCTATCCTAATCCTGCGAGAGACAACCTGACCGTGAATATTAAAAACCAGGATCTTTTGGGTGCAACCATTTCTATCATTGATATGGTAGGAGAAATTGTTAAAGAAGAAAAACTCGTGGCCTCCACGCAACACCTTGATTTAGTTCAATTGCCAAGAGGTCTTTACCTGGTAAGAGTAGTCGGAAGTAATACGGTTGCAACAGGTAAACTTATTATCGAGTAGACGATCCGTAGTCAAAAAAGAACAGGCTGGTAGTTTGCCGGCCTGTTTTATTAATAAATAAACGTTACAGCGAAATAGCTGTTTTGTTTAGGTTGAAGCATTGCCTGCAGGACTGCCTGTGATAAATGTTCTCTGAGTGCTTTCAGAATTTTTTTTTCCTTGGGAAATTTTTGGCAACTACCAGGCTGATTTCCCTTACTCGCTTAGGATTGGCAAACTCCCTTATATTCTTTTTTTGTGAGGGTTTTAAATTTAGTTCTCCCAACTGCGAAATAATTTTTATACCACCATTATAATCCAACAAGATTAAGATCACCTTTAAGAAAAACTGTTTTGGAAAACAGCTGGCTTCTAAATTTGCTTCGGTAAGAATTAAGGGTAGTGGCTAAATTAGCCAGTACGCCGATAAAATTGCTTACCCAGGCTATTACTCTGGTAAATACACAATAAACGAAGAATTTAAACTGAATATTACCTACCAACTTAAGAATTTTTTAGTTGCATTTGGCGAATTATAAATAGTACGTGCATAAAAGTTGCCGGTCGAAAAGATGAAATAGAAATACTTCAGGGCTTACTCAAAAAGAAAAGCTCAGAGTTTCTGGCTGTTTATGGCCGAAGGAGAATTGGCAAAACCTATTTGATCCGTCAGGTTTACT
>JAYSYG010000291.1:0-5336 GCA_043716685.1 Sphingobacteriaceae bacterium
GAACAGTAACCAAAGATCTTCCGAAGAAAATAATAATTCACAAAACCGCACAAGTACTCCACAGGTGAATCCAGGAAACTCGAATTCAGGTGGAAACAATTCCGGCGGCGGCAATAATTCTGGTGGTGGAGGTAGTTCAACTCCAAGAAACAGTGGTGGCGGTGGTAGCAGACCACGTTAATTTTAAAAAGCACGTATGTTCCGCTTCAGATTAGTATTTATTTTAAGTTCGGTTAGCCTCCTGTCTTTTTCACAAAATGACCTGGATGCGATCCGTTATTCGCTTCCTGGATTCGGAGGCTCGTCACGTTTTATTTCTATGGGTGGCGCTTTTGGAGCGGTAGGAGCAGACCTTACATCTGCCGCGTATAATCCCGCAGGACTTGGCATTTTTAGAAAGGGAGAATTATCATTTGCTGCGGGTTTCCGTGCAACTAATAACTCCGGAGATATTTACAAGCGCAGCACTTCTGTTTTCGACCTGAATATCATCTTTAATAACTTTGGGTTCGCAGCCGCCTGGAAATCTGCTAATGACCCGGATAGCCGGCACGTAATAGCTTTTGCGAACACGCAGCTTCAGAATTTTAGTAATTCCACAAGGATGACAGGTTATACGAATTCAAGTTCCATTGCAAAAGATATGGTTAACCTTGCTGAACAATATAAATCTCCGGGTAATAACATTACGGGTAATTTAAACAACAACTACGAAGGCCTTGGTTTTAATACTTATTTGCTCGATACTGCAAATAATAAATTTTATTCCTTTGTGGATCTTAAAAGAAGTGTAAAACAAACCCGCGATATTGTGACCTCAGGAAGAGTAAATGATCTTAACTTTTCTTATGCTTACGCGTACCAGGATAAATTTTATTTCGGCGCAAGTATAGGGGTGCCTCAGATAAAGTATGAATCTACAACGACACATACAGAAGCTGATGACCGGGATAGTATGCGGGTGATTATTAACCCCGATTCAAGCTATAGTACTACTTATATAGATGGGCTACCAGCTGTGTATTACAGCAAACTTGGTTTCAAGAGCTTGGAATATACGGAGTATTTTAAAACAACGGGAAGTGGAATCAATTTAAAACTGGGTGGTATAGTAAGAGTGAATGATTTGTTGCGGGTCGGTCTTTATTATCATACACCAACTTTATATCGGTTAGAAGATACTTATTATAATAATATGAGTGTGACTTTTGACAAAACCCCTTCTGCTCCTGTTCAACTAAAGGTTCCTGAAAATGGTGGATATTACAAATATAGGATCATCACACCTGGAAAAATAAGTTTAAATGCTGCATTTATTATTAAGAAACTTGCTGTTATAGGAATTGATTATGAAATGGTTAATTACCGGAACGCCAGGCTCTCAGGCGAGAATATTTCAGATTTTGAAGGGGTAAATTCGGTTATTAAAGCCAAATATAAGGCAGGGCATAATGTAAGAGTAGGTGGAGAAGTAAATCTAAAACCAATTATGCTGAGGCTGGGATATAATATGCAGGGAAGCCCATTCGGGGGTGTATTTGGCGGAAGTTTTGTAAAAAATACATTTAGTGCCGGTGCCGGATTCCGAACTAAAAATAATTTTTATTTTGACTTCGTTGTTTACAAAAGCCTGAGTACTGAAAACTATTATCTCTTTACAACTTTAAATACCAAGGCAAAATTAAAATACAACAGTACTACTTTTTCGGCTACTGTAGGGATCAAATTTTAAGTTCGTGATTTTTTAGATGGTGTTCTGGTCTGAATTTTTTGGGAGAAACTTTTTTGGTATTGATTTGAGAATGTAAGCGCCAGGGACGCGAAGGGTTTAGCTCTTCCCGACCTTTTCGGTAGGGAAAGCCGGAGCGAAACGAAGCCCGCAGCGGCCCGCCCGGGCGCCCAAATGAAATGAAAATTAGATACTATTGATTTTTTTTTCTGAAACCCGTTTATTCGTCGAATAATTTCTAATTTTAGCTCTTTAAATAACACCACTGTTTATGGGCAAAAAAATTTTAGCAAACGATGGCATCGATGCTGTTGGAAAGGAATTATTAGAAGCGGCAGGATTTACCGTAATTACCGATAAAGTTGCCCAGGAGAATTTAGCACAAGAAATTAATGAAAAAGGTTACGTAGCCTTAACGGTGCGCAGTGCCACTAAAGTCAGGAAGGACGTGATTGATGCTTGCCGGGGTTTAAAGGTAATTGGACGTGGTGGTGTTGGCATGGATAATATAGATGTGGACTATGCCCGCGAAAAAGGAATTAACGTCATCAATACGCCCGCTGCATCAAGCAATTCAGTTGCAGAACTCGTTTTTGCCCATGCCTTTAGTGCAATAAGATTTCTGTATGACAGCAACAGACAAATGCCTGCAAGTGCAGAAGATAAATTTGAAGAATTAAAAAAGAAATACGCCAAAGGAATTGAACTAAAAGGAAAAACATTTGGTATTATTGGTTTTGGAAGAATTGGACAAACAGTGGCAAAAATGGCCCTGGGTTTAGGAATGAAAGTGCTGGCATTTGATCCTTTTGTGAGCGAAACAACTTTAGAACTTGAAATTGATGGCTTAAAACCCATTCCGGTTCCCATTAAAACTGTAGGAATGGATAAAGTTCTTCAGAATTCTGATTTCATTACCTTTCATGTGCCGGGTGGAAAATTAATTACACGCCATGAAATTGCTTCTATGAAAAATGGTGTGATCCTTATTAACACTGCACGTGGAGGTGTGATAAACGAAGATGATCTGCTGGAAGCATTGAATAGTGGAAAAGTTGCCTGTGCAGGACTAGATGTTTTCGAGAACGAACCAAGACCTTCTGTAGGAATTTTAAAACACCCTAAAATTTCGATGACCCCACACATTGGTGCAGCAACAAACGAAGCGCAGGAACGTATTGGGGTGGAGCTTGCGGAGAAGTTGATAGCAGCGTTAAAATAGTCAATAGTTTAAGTCAATAGTTTTAAGTTTATAGTCAATAGTTCGAAGTTTATAGTCGATAGTTTAAATGAATAGTTAAGGAATGGCCGATAGAAACGATTTCAATTTTGAAAAATTACATGTGTATCAAAAAGCATTGAATTTTATTGATTTTGGTTACGAAGTGACAGAAAAGAATTTTCCGAAAAATGAAATATTTGGCCTAACATCACAATTCAGAAGGGCTTCGTGTTCTATTGCATTGAATATAGGTGAGGGAAGTGGAGGAACTACTGCGGAATTTAAAAACTTTATTCGTATTTCCTTTCGATCTCTTAACGAATGTGTTGTTTGCACCACTATTGCAAAAAGAAGAAAATTTATAACTGAAGAACAGAATGAAAACTCAAGACAAATGTTGCAGGAAATGATTCGTATGTTGAGTGGGTTAAGAAATTCTTTACCACCAAAATAAATAACTATAAACCTCGAACTATAAACTTCGAACTGTAAACTATAAACCTCGAACTATAAACTATAGACTAAAGAATGGCAACCGTACTCCCTTTTAAAGCGCTAAGACCAACAAACGACAAGGTTCACCTGGTTGCCTCGCGGAGCGTGGATGGATATAATCTGGCCGAATTGAAAGATAAACTGGCTGGAAATCCTTATACTTTTCTGCATGTGATAAACCCTGATTTTGATGACGGCATTAGGACCAGGCCTGGATCAAAGGAGCGCTTAATAAAGGTAAAGCGTAAGTTTAAATCTTTTATTAAGGAAAAAGTATTCAAGCAGGACGAAAAACCTGCCTATTATGTTTACCGCCAGATTAAAAACGAGGTAGAATACATTGGGATTATTGCCTGCACCAGCATTGATGATTATATGAATGGGGTGATAAAGGTACACGAACAAACCATTACACAACGTGAGGAAAAACTGAAAGAATATCTTGAAGTGTGTGAGTTTAATGCAGAGCCGGTTTTGTTTTGTTATCCGAATGATAAAGTTCTTGATCAGTTAATCCTGGATATCTCTGAGAGTGTGCCAACCTACGATTTTACAACCACAGATAAGGTAAGACACACCTTATGGGTTGTAAGCCACGATAAAAATGTAGAAACGATAATCAAACGGTTTGCAGGTATACCTTCCATTTATATTGCAGATGGTCATCACCGTTCCGCGTCTTCTTCGCTTTTAGGAAATGTATTGAGGAAGTCGAAAAAGAACTTTACCGGCAATGAGGCTTTTAATTATTACCTGGGTGTTTTTTTTGCAGAAACGCAATTAAGGATCTACGATTATAACCGTTTGGTAAAAGACATGGGAGAATTAACCACAAGTGAATTACTCCGCAGGTTGAAACAAAAATTTGAAGTAAAGGAAATAAACCAGGCAGTCTTTAAACCCACGCGCAAACATGAGATTAGCATGTATACAGCTAACAAATGGTATTCGCTTACTGCTAAAGAAGGAACATACAACAGCAGTGATCCGGTTGGCAGCCTCGATGCCTCTATTTTAACCGAACATATTCTTTCTCCCTTGTTCGATATTCATGATCTTAAGATAGACAAGCGCATTGGATTTGTGCCAGGCATTAAAGGTCCAGAAGCCTTAAAGAAAAACGTGGATGAAGGAAAAGCAGAAGTGGCCTTTGGCCTTTATCCTGTAACAATGGACCATCTGAAATGGATCGCAGATACCAATAATATAATGCCGCCGAAGTCTACCTGGGTAGAGCCGAAGATGCGCAGTGGTTTGGTGATTTATAGTTTTGAGGAGGAGGGCAAAGGTCCAGCGGACATTTGAGCCGGCTTGTGCGCCGGTCTTCCGTATATCCGAATATAGAAAAACCCTATAATGTCAATACAAGAAAATCTCCTTAAAATAAAGAACACATTACCTTCAAGCGTAACATTGGTAGCGGTTTCTAAAACCAAGCCCAATGAATCTGTGCTTGAAGCTTACGATGCAGGCCAAAGAGATTTTGGCGAAAATTACGTGCAGGAACTTGTAGATAAGCAAGAGCCATTACCAAAAGACATCCGCTGGCATTTTATTGGTCACCTGCAAAGTAACAAGGTAAAGTATATTGCTCCCTTTGTATATCTGATACATGGAGTTGATAGCTTAAAATTATTACAGGAAATAAATAAGCAAGCTTTAAAAAATAACAGGACAATAGATTGTCTTTTGCAATTATTTATTGCGAAGGAAGAAACAAAATTTGGCCTTTCGTTTGAAGAATGTGAGGAGCTGTTCAGGTCAGAAGAATTTAAATCCCTGAATAATATTGCTATTAAAGGATTTATGGCAATGGCTAGCAATACCGATAACCAGAAACAAATAAAAAAAGAGTTTCAATCCGTAAAACAATTCGCTGACAAAATTTCT
>JAYSYG010000292.1:0-1671 GCA_043716685.1 Sphingobacteriaceae bacterium
ATGTTCGAGGCTGATTCATGCGGGGTTATTTCTACCATACATGAGCAGTCTGCAGATATTAACCAGGGCGTTGACAAGGTTGAAAAACAAGATCAGGGAGCCGGTGACCAGGGAATGATGTTTGGTTACGCAACCAGCGAAACCGAAAATTATATGCCGTTGGCTTTGGATTTGGCACATAAGATCCTGATCGAATTAGCTGTTTTACGCCGTGAGAATAAAGATGTCACTTATCTGCGTCCCGATGCAAAATCACAGGTAACTATAGAATACGCCGATGATCATAAACCCGTACGTATAGAGGCTATCGTGGTTTCTACCCAGCATGATGATTTTGATACCGAGAAAAACATGCAGAAAAAGATTCAGGAAGATATTATTTCAATCCTTATTCCCCGGATTAAAGCTCAATTAAAACCAGAATTGCAGGCCTTATTTACTGATCACATTAATTATCATATTAATCCTACCGGTAAGTTTGTGATCGGCGGGCCACATGGCGATACCGGATTAACCGGCCGTAAAATCATTGTTGATACATACGGTGGAAAAGGGGCACATGGTGGCGGTGCTTTTTCAGGTAAAGATCCATCAAAAGTTGACCGTTCTGCCGCTTATGCTACACGTCATATTGCAAAAAACCTGGTCGCTGCCGGTGTTTGTTCCGAGGTATTGGTTCAGGTATCCTATGCTATTGGAGTTGCCAAACCTATGGGTATTTATGTTAATACCTATGGATCTTCAAATGTAAAAATGAAGGATGGCCAGGAAATGAATGATGGGGAAATCTCAAAATTGGTTGAAGATCTTTTTGATATGCGCCCATACTTTATCGAGGAACGCTTAAAATTACGCAACCCAATATATTCTGAAACAGCCGCTTACGGACATATGGGACGCAAGAATGAAGTTGTGATCAAAGAATTTACAGGCGCTACCGGTGAAAAGAAAAGTATTGAGGTAGAGCTATTTACATGGGAAAAACTAGATTACGTTGACAAAATAAAAGCTGCTTTTGGAATTTAATTCTCAAAACCTCAAGGTTTTATTTAATCTTACAGCTTTCCACTTTTTAAAGCCTTTTTCGGTTAAACCGGAAAAGGCTTTCTTTTTCATAGTAATTTGCGGCTTATTCATCAATGTAATTATCAGTCGGCAGCAAAATAAGCCCAAAAATTTGGTACATGTCAAGTAAGTTTAAGTGAGTGATTTATCAATCACAGAAATTGTATTATGATGTCTTTCAAGTATATAACAAGCGGCCAAATTTGCCCGATTAAGAAGTTCGGCGGTTTAAAAATATACTCCGACGGCACTATTTGCATTGCTCACACTAATGATTCCGGAATCAGTTCATATAAACCACGAGCGATGTAACAACCAATAAAAGGACTGATGCCGGATTTTTAAATTGAGGATATCTGATTGTTCATCTAAACTCTCAAAGCAAATACTATCCGAAATCAGTGATTCTGCCAAATTTAAATCGGAAGCCGACCAAAATGATTTAAAGCTTGCTCTAAAATATTGGGTTACCTTCGCCTCATGGCATCAGAAACAGACAATCCCTGGATAACACTTTCGAGTAATCAAATTTATGATAATCCATGGATCAGGCTGACTGAGCACCGCGTTGTAAATCCGGGTGGGGGAAAGGGCATTTATGGCCAG
>JAYSYG010000293.1:0-1670 GCA_043716685.1 Sphingobacteriaceae bacterium
AAGAAGCAAAATGGAAGATTTAAAATCAACATATTCACCTATTGGCGTTTTCGACAGTGGTTTTGGCGGGTTAACCGTTTTAAAAGAGATCGTCTCAGAGCTCCCTCAATACGATTATCTCTACCTGGGTGACAATGCCCGCGCGCCCTATGGCTTCCGCAGCTTCGAAACCGTTTACGAATATACACTTGGGTGTGTTAAGCAGTTATTTGACAAAGGGTGTCATCTTGTTATACTTGCCTGTAATACTGCATCGGCAAAGGCATTACGCACCATTCAACAAAAAGATCTTCCAAAAATAGCGCCGGATAAACGCGTGTTGGGCGTTATTCGTCCAACTACGGAGATCATAGGCCGCCACAGTAAAACCGGTCACGTAGGTGTTTTAGGCACACAGGGAACCGTTAGTTCAGGTTCTTATTTAGTGGAGATAGGGAAGTTTTTCCCGGACTTAAACGTTTACCAGGAAGCCTGCCCGATGTGGGTTCCGCTGATCGAGAACAATGAATGTGATAACGCCGGCGCTGATTTTTTTATTAAACGGCATGTTGATCACTTGATGCAACAACAGGCAAACATTGATGCGATCATTTTAGGATGTACGCATTATCCCCTTATTATCGATAAAATAAAAAAACACCTTCCTCCGGGTATTGAACTCTTGTCGCAGGGAACAATTGTTGCCAAAGGTTTAAAAGACTACCTCGCGCGTCATCCTGAAATTGAAAAAGAGTGTAGTAAAAACAAAACTATTAATTTTTATACCACCGATCTGCCTGAGACGTTTGATAAAGCCGCCAGTTTGTTTTATGGGAAGGCAGTACATTCGAAGCATTTGGCCCTATAAGTTGGTTCTTTGTACTTAATTTAACATTTTAACTTACAGAACTTACAAAAATATGCCGCCTAACCCAGGCGTAGGGAACTTATTTCATGATTCTATCCAACCATTTTGTTTTTTGGAGGATATAGTAAGTTAGGGAACCCATCAATTGATGAACATAGAGTCAAAACTTATTAACGAGTGCATCGATGGAGACCGGCGTTCCCAGAACGAATTGTATAAAATAACCTACCATTACCTTATGAGTATCTGCATCAGGTATACGCATAACAGCGACAGGGCAAAAGAAACCCTGAATCTGGGATTTTACAGAGTTCTGAAATACCTGAAAACTTACAAAACCAACGAACCTTTTAAACCGTGGATAAGGAGGGTAATGATAAATACACTTATTAAAGAATATAAAAAAGAAAAAGTTCAAAACCTGAATTTAGTGTATGTAGAAAACTATTACGATACCGAGAAATATTCAGAAATGAATACCATTATTGCGAAAATTAATTCCGAACAGATCTACAGTTTTATTACACAATTACCATCTGCCAGCCGCCAGGTATTTAACCTTTATTTTGTTGACGGCTATAAACACCGCGAGATAGCAGAACTAATGGATTTTTCGGAGGGAACATCCAAATGGTATTTGAATTCGGCGAGAGAAAAATTAAAGGAAATGATTTTAAAAGCGGGAGATAAAGCGGAAAGTTCTGATCACACGAAAACGTTTAATGTACATGACTAACGAGGAAAAATTTAAAAGCTCCATGAAGGCCCTTCTCGATGAGCCTTATTATGCATACGATGCATCCAATTGGGACATAGCAAGCGA
>JAYSYG010000294.1:0-1666 GCA_043716685.1 Sphingobacteriaceae bacterium
TTCTTTTGCATCATCAATATTTCCTTTACTCATTTCATCTTTCATCTCTGCAAGCAATTCTTTATTTACTTCTGAAAAATTATTGACAAAGTTTAACGGATTTTGAATTTCATGGGCAATACCTGCGGTGAGTTCACCGAGGGAAGCCATTTTTTCCGACATGATCAATTGCCGCTGTGTTTTACGAAGTGAGAGAAGTGTTTTTTTATTAAAATGAAACTGCCGGTATAAAAAGATCATGAAAACTGCAATAAGGAGTAAGGCAGATAATGATATCCACAAGATCTTATTCCGCTGGACAATGGTAGCTTCCTGTACCGCACGTTCCTGTTTTAAAACAGCAATGTTTTGAGTTTGTTCCAGTTCTTTTTGTTCAGTTTCGTATTGAGCCACTTTGAATTTCTGATTACCCAATTCAATTGTATCTTTTAATGCAAAATATTTATTGATATACTGCATCGAAAGGGCAGGCTGCAGCATTTCATAAAATGAAGCAAGTTCTTTCATGTATTTCAGCCGGAGAATGTTTGCGTTTTCAGCAACCGCTTTGTTATAAGCTGCCTGTAAATAAACAGCGGCTGTTCTTGTATCTGTGAGAAGCAGGTAATATTTGTAATACCCAAAATCGATCTCCAAATCTCCGTCATTGCCGGACAATTGAAAATTAAAACGATCAACCAAAGCTTTCGCTTCCGTTAAAAAAGGATATGCCCGGGCAGGCTCGCCCGTTGCCATATAGGCATCAGCCTTGTAAATTAATAAAATAGTATAGCTTGGATCGTCTGCATTTTTATCTGTAAAAACAATACTTTCATCTGCATACTTTAAAGCCTGCCCGTATTTTTTTTGTTTCATGCTCAGTCTTATCAAAGAACCTGAACAGAAGGCTACGTTCGCACTATCCCCATTTGATTTGTGCAATGGAAGCGCTGTTGTAAGATATTGGAATGCTTTTTCCCGGTTATCCCATTTTTCATAGGCATTACCGATCACGCTTATTTCATTTCTATAAAAATAGCCCCAGAAAGATTTAAAAATGTCCCGGGCTTTTGAATAGTTATTGATAGCAAGATTATAATCTGCTTTATAATTGTAATATCCGGCAATGCCGTGATAACAGGCAGCAGTATTTTCAACCGGGCCGTTCAACAAATAATAATTAAGTTTTTCCTTAAAAAATTCAAGTCTTTCTTCCTGCCTGTTAATTATATTATAGAGTGTCCTTATTTTAGTTAGTACGGGTGTTATTACTTTTTTTTCCCGGTCAAACAAGTCAATTGTTTTTTTGAAGTTGATCAATGCATTTTCAAAATCCCGATTTCTCCATTGCACATAACTTTCATGCAGTTTTATATAAGGCTCAATATTTACAGCAGTATTTTTTTTATTAAGTTTGATCAATTCTTCCAGGTCAGCTATTGCCTTGTCCGGAGGCCGGCGGCTGAATTCAGTTTCTCCATCTATCAATAAAACAAGGATGTTTATTTTTTCACGGTCGGTTTTTTTTAAAGTAAGTTGCTTTGCCAGTGAATCATAATTGTAATTAAAGTTTACAGGCTGGGAAAAACATTGCATTGAAAATAAAAAGAGAAAAATAATCCCTGATAAAATGATCATTTGATTTTTTGACATGTCAATATTTTTTTGGTTCCGGTAGAGGTAATAC